>JBGSIP010000210.1:0-3987 GCA_041742495.1 Planctomycetaceae bacterium | reverse complement strand
CGCTTTGAATTGACGCTGCAGGAATCGCCGGCGGTGGTGATTCGCCATCGCTATCTGGAGGACGACTGGTTCACGGTCGGCGTCGGAGAAACGATCGTTTCTGGTGAAGCGTTCATTGTCCCGCAGCCCTTCCGCGCTCCGCTGGCCCTCAGCGAAACCAATGTGGAACTGCACGTCGATGGCGGTACGTCGTTAATTCTGGCCCCGCGGGCCGACAACACGCAGGCTGTGATCTACCTGCGACGCGGCCGGCTGATCTTGTCCCGTCCGCGGCTCACTGATGGTGCAGAGGGGCCCGCCAATGGCCCGGCAGAGCCAGTGATCGTGCGGATCATTGCCGTGGGGCAGACCTGGGACTTGGAATTGCCATCGTCAGGTGTCCTGGCGGGGTTGGAAGTGGCGCCCCGCCTGAGTGCTGGCTGGGAAGAGAACTTCGGTCAGGAACTTGCGCAGGTGCAGTTGACGGTGGCGGAAGGACAACTGTCGTTAATGGCGAATGACGCCGAACAGGCCTTGGCCGCCGGAGACTCTTTGCGCCTCGCCAGCGTTCCGCCCGGCAAAGACGTCGTACGGTTCGACAGTGGCCCGGCGCTGAGTTTGGCCCGCGGACTGTCTTGGGTGCATGACGATCCCGCCCGCGCCACGCTGTCGCAGCGACAGAATGCCAACAAGTTTGCGGAAGAGTTCACGGCCAAGCAGCCGGTGTGGTTGAATCTGCCTGCCGTCGTCAATTCCGCCAATCCGAAACTGGCCGAGCTAGCCGCCGCGACTCTGGTGGCTGGCGAACAGGTGGCATCGGTCGCTCAAGTTCTCAAGCGGACGCAGAACGACGAAGCCCGCGTGCTGGCCATCAATGGCTTGCGCGAATGGCTCCCGCGAGAGCCCGAGAACCGCGTCCGCCTGCTGACAGAACTGAATCGCCTGTTTGACGAATCTCAGACTCAAATTGTGTACACCCTGTTATGGGGCTACTCCGCTGAAGATGCCCGCCAGGCCGACATTTCGCAGCAGTTGCTGGCCTGGCTTTCGAGCGACGATCTGGCGATTCGTGAATTGGCCATCCACAACATCACCCGGCTGACGGGCCGCACGTTCGACTACCGGGCTTCGTCTTCAGTACCGCAGCGGGAGACGGCGATCCGCTTGTGGACTAAGCAAATTCTGCGGGACGGTGCCCTGTTGCCCGCCACGCCCGGTACCGCTCCTGCCGCCACAGAAGCGAATGCCGCCTCACCCGCGGCAACACCGCCGGCTGCCCCCTGAGTCTGACTTCGAGATGGTCGATTGTGTTCCGCTCCGGGTTGCGCCCAGGGGGCCTCGCAAATCAACCGCAGGGACCGCCTGCCGGTGCAGCAGGCCCCCCCATCAGTCGATTTCCGACGGGAACCGGCCTACACTGACCCGTTGATCTGGCTGTTGGCGGCCCCTCTCTTTTCAAGACCTGCATGGCGACGGAAACCCCGGTTCATATCGTTCCCGACGAGCACTCGGTTGGCTTTGTCGAGACGCGTACGATGACGCTGTTTGGCGCCGGCGCTCCGCTGCGCCTGGAAGGGGGCCAAACCATCGGCCCTGTCGATGTCGCCTATGAGACCTATGGCACGCTTAGCCCGCGTAAAGACAACGCCATTTATGTCTGCCACGCCCTCACCGGAGATGCCCACGCGGCCGGATTCCACTCCTCCGAAGACCGCAAACCCGGCTGGTGGGATGGCCTGATTGGCCCCGGCAAGGCCCTCGACACCAACCAGTATTTTGTCATCTGCGCCAACGTCGTAGGGGGCTGTCAGGGGACCACCGGGCCGCGCAATACGAACCCGCTCACTCAGGAACCCTATGCCCTCGACTTTCCCTTCATCACCGTGGGGGACATGGTGACCGTCCACTGGGAACTGGTGCAGGCGCTCGGCATTACCAAGCTACTGGCGGTGATTGGCGGCAGCCTCGGCGGCATGCAAGTGCTGGACTGGTCCATCCGTTTTCCCCACAGTCTTCACGCCGCCATTTGCCTCGCTTCAGCAGCCCGACTCGGCGCGCAAGGCATTTCCTTTAATGCCGTCGGCCGTCGCGCCATTTATGCCGATCCACACTTCAACAGCGGCAAGTATTACGCACAAACCGAAAAACCCCGCTACGGCCTCGCACTGGCCCGCATGGTCGCGCACATCACCTACCTATCCGAAGCATCGATCGAAAAGAAGTTCGGCCGCCGGCTGCAGAACTCCAACCGCTTCGCCTACGAGCTGCTCCGCGAAACCGAGTTTCAAATTGAAAGCTATCTGCACTATCAGGGCAAACGCTTTGTCGAACGGTTCGATGCCAACAGCTACCTGTATCTCACGCGAGCCATGGATTACTTCGACCTCGCAGAATCCACCGGCGGTCTCGTCGCCGCCTTCCAGAATACTTCCGCTCGCTTTCTGCTCACTTCTTATAACACCGACTGGCTGTTCCCCACGGCGCAAGCTCGCGAAGTGGTCAGTGCTCTGATCAAAGCGGGCCGGCATGTCACCTTCACTGAGTTGACCAGTCCCTATGGTCACGACGCGTTCCTCATCGACATGGAACCGCTTCGAGAAATGATCGATCCATTCCTGACGCACGTGCTCAACACTCATCGTGGGTCACAACCTCAGGCGGCGACTGGGGAGGCGTCGTAATGGGCAAGTTCCCCCGTCGCAAACATCCCAAACGCCCGTCCAAACGTTACTGCCTGCCGACGGTCTCGATTGCCCTGCTGGATGAATCGATCGTTCGCGAGATTCCTCGCGGCAGCCGGGTGATCGATCTGGGCTGCGGCGACGGACGTCTGCTGCAGTACCTGCGCGACCAGCATGCCTGTGACGGATTGGGGATCGAACTCGACGATGAAGGTTTCATCGAAACGATCGCCCGTGGCATCCCCGTCATTCGTGGGGACCTGGATCACGGTCTGCACGAACTGCCCGACGATGCTTTCGATTACGCAGTCCTCAGCCAGACACTGCAGCAACTGCGGCATCCTCTGCAGGTGCTCGAAGATATTCTGCGCATCGCTCGCAAGGCGCTCGTCGTGGTGCCCAATTTCGGTCACTGGAATGTCCGTTGGCAGGTCCTGCTCCGTGGCCGGGCTCCCGTCACCGAAGACCTGCCGTACAAGTGGTACAACACGCCGAACCTGCACTTCATGTCGATGCACGATTTCCGCGAGTTGGAGTCGCTGGGCAATTTCCGCATTGTTAAAGAGCAGCCCATTATCGGCGGCCGCGCTGTCACAAGTGCCTTTGCCGCCAACCTGCGCGCCCGCAATGTCTTGTATGTCATCGAGCGAATCGGCGGGGTAAAACCGCCTGTCGCGGAGCCCCCCGTCTCACCGTTACAGCAGACCGCCTTCGACGACTAGCCGGTCCCTCCCCAGCACTGCGCACCCCAGCCCGGGCGACCGCTCATTCCTAGTCTGCCCGCCCGGCAAGGTGTGATGGGCGACCCGGGAGATTTTGTGCTACCCGAATCGATTTCCAGGCGACCCGGGGTGGCGACGTCACCGCCGCGAGTGGAAGATAGGGTTCTCTCCGGCGTTCTGGTCCCACCCGCACTTGTGTTCACGTTCTGTGTCCGCCCTGGCTGCGGACGCAGACGGGAGTTGCTGCATGGCAGACTCAGCAGTTCCAAAACTCTGGCGATGTGCCTGCTGGTTGATGGCGTTGTTCTGTGCTCTTGCTTCGGCCGGGGCTGACGAGCCTGACCTGGCTGCTCAGCATCAGTTCTTCGAGCGGGACATTCGCCCGCTGCTGGTGGCGAAATGCCAGTCCTGTCACGGCCCGCGCCGTCAGGAAGGGGATTTGCGGCTCGACTCGCTGTCAGAACTGCTGCGCGGTGGTTCGTCCGGACCGGCCATCGTCCTGCACCAGCCCGCGGACAGCCTGCTGCTGTCCGCCGTGAAGTACGAGTCGCTGGAAATGCCCCCCAGCGGGCCACTCGCTCCCGCTGAAATCGCCCTGCTGGAAC
>JBGSIP010000209.1:0-1852 GCA_041742495.1 Planctomycetaceae bacterium | reverse complement strand
TGGTCCCCGATTACATCCTGCCAGACTTGCTGACCACGGCCGCTGGCACGGCGGTCACCACTGCCCGCCAATGGACGGCACAGCGCCGGCCCGAGTTGATAGCGCTGTTTGAAGACTACGTCTATGGCCGCGCTCCCGCGGCCGGTTGGACCATCAGTTGGCAACTGCGGGAACAGTCTGACGTGGCCTTGAATGGGCTCGCGCGTCGGCGGCAGTGGCAACTGACGATTGCCTCGACGCTCACGGGAGAGCATCGCCCCGAACCGGTGGTCATCGATGTGCTGGCATATGCTCCATTGCAGGGACCGGCGCCGGCCTTTCTGGGGCTGAACTTTCTGGGGAATCACGCGACAACAGACGACCCGGCGGTGGCGCTGACGACCAGCTGGGTGCCCGAGCGATCTGATGTGCCTGTTAAAGGTCATGTGGCCACCGAAGAGTCGCGTGGCGCGCTGTCGCGACGGTGGCCCATCGCGGACATTGTCGGGCGCGGGTACGCCGTGGTCACCGTGTATGCGGGAGACATCGACCCTGATTTTGATGATGGCTTCCAGAATGGTGTGCATGGCCTTTTTCCCGCCAGTTCCACGGAGCGCAGCGACAATGCCTGGGGAACAATTTCCGCTTGGGCATGGGGGCTGAGCCGAGTGCTTGACGGACTGGAACAAGAGGCCGCCGCGGCGGGGTCTGCGGCGTTGATTGATCCGCAGCGGGTCGCCGTGATCGGACATTCCCGGTTGGCAAAAACCGCCCTGTGGGCCGGTGCCCTGGATGAGCGGTTTGCCATGGCGGTCTCCAACAATTCTGGTTGTGGCGGGGCAGCGCTGTCCCGGCGGGAATTCGGCGAAACTGTTGGGCGGATCACCAGCAGCTTTCCACATTGGTTCTGCACCCGATTTCGCGACTATGCCCCGCGGGTCGCGGAATTGCCCGTTGATCAACATGGGTTGATTGCCTTGATGGCACCCCGTCCGGTGTATATCGCGAGTGCTGAAGAAGACCGCTGGGCTGATCCGCGGGGAGAATTTCTGTCTGCGTTTGCGGCGACCCCCGCCTATGCACTGTTTGGCCAGCCGGGACTCGCGATATCGAACTTGAAAGACCTGGTGCCCGAGGTGAACAAGTCTCTGCATGGCGGGATGATTGGCTATCATCTTCGGCCGGGAAAGCACGACATCACCGCCGCGGACTGGGAGCAGTATCTGTTGTTTGCCGATGAACGGCTCAAGTCGCGGTCTCCCTCCTCAACCGCGACACAGTCTTCAACCGCGACACCGGGAGAGTAGTCAGTATGGCGAAGAACCCTCCGAGTGATTTGTCGCCCTCCAAGGATGGCGATGACGACCGCACGATCGGTCAGTTCACAGCGTCACATTCGCATTCAGATGGCACTACGACGCAGCACTTGGACGACGATGCAACTCTCGTGGAAACGCCTCTGGTGCCGGCAGGGGAAACCAGTGAGTCCGTTTTTGGTGGCCAGCCTGGCTCACATGGTCGCACCGCGCAGGATGACCAGACCATTGCCCAATCGCTGGGGGATGAGCGGCACGCCGCTGGTGATGATGCGACGCTCGCGGAGACAACCTTCGCACCGGCGCAGAGTTCTGCCTCCGGTCCTGGTCCTGCGTTTGGGTCTGGTCCTGGTTCCGGGTTCGGTTCAGGTGTGGCCTCTGATGCCACGCTGATGGATGCCGCGGGACCGTTGCGATCGCCGTCGGCCGGCGACGACGCCACGCTGGTGTCAGGCGCTGAGGACATTGACGCGACGGACTTTCAGTTTCAGGCCCGTCCGCCGACAGGCTCCGGGGAGAGCAACAGCGATGCCACCCTGGACAGCGGCGGTGCGCCG
>JBGSIP010000208.1:0-5820 GCA_041742495.1 Planctomycetaceae bacterium | reverse complement strand
GCTGGTGAAAGACAAGCGGCTCTCGCTGCGCGTCGGTACGACGATTCTGGCCGAGCAGATGCCGCTGGAGAACTATCACGCTGGCAAGATCATCGTCGGCACCTACGACACGACGTATGGGCCCAAGGATGTTCGCATTCGCATGCTGCGGATTCGCCAGGCCCCCTGAGGATCTCGCTGTGAATATGTGAGCTTCTGGCGCAGCGAAACGGCATCCACTGACGCAGAGCACAACGGGCGACAGGCGGCAAGACTTACATTCCATGGCTCCGCGTGCGGGTGGCCGTTCAAGGCCGTGGGATGCTTGAGGTAGAACGATGATGAACGGTCAGGCCCGGTCGGGACATCGCTGCCGCATCGGCGCGGTCCTCCGCTGACCCGTTCGCCCCGCCCCCTCAGTCACATCGTCTCGGCCATTGAGCGAGGATTGCCCGCATGTTTCGCGTTGCCCTGTTTGAAGATGCTGCGTGGAAAGATCTGTGCCCGCTGGTGTGGACGCGGCCCGTCTTTGAAACCCTCTGCGGTCGTTTCACGCTGCGGGAACGATTCGTGCGACGGCTTCCCATCACGCAATGGGGTGCCTTTTTGCGTGAGAGTCTGGCGGCCCCCTATCGCCACCAATATCCCGAAGCCGTCATCAACGACATCACGTGGTTACAGGAAGAACCGACACTGCTGGTCAATGGTCGCTGGATTGGCGATCCGTTTTTGCTGGCTGAACTTGGACAAGACGAAGTCCTGGTGCTTGACGGCGTGCCAGTGGCCGTGCATGTGCAACCCGATGAATCCATGCTGTTTGCCGGCTGCCTGAGTGATTCGCCGCTGGAACAGCTTGTGCGACTGCGCAAGAAATCGCGTGCCGCTGACGGCGTGCTGGTGCGATATCCATGGGAACTCGTGGACTTGAACGGCGCGCAACTGGTGGACGACCTGTCGGCCAGCGACGCACGTTTGGCACTCAACAAACTGCCCGCGGGCGTCTCATTGCTGGGTCCGATGACCAATGTCCGCATTCACCAGACGGCGCATCTGGACCCCTACGTGGTGCTCGACGCACGGCAAGGCCCCATCACGATTGGCCCACGCGCCAATATCGAGGCCTTCACCCGCCTGGAAGGCCCCTGCCACATTGGCGCTGAGACCAACCTCTACCGCGCAGATATCCGCAGCGGCACCACCATTGGGTACGGCTCGATGGTCGGCGGCGAGATCGAGGCCAGCATTCTGCAGGCTTATGTCACCAAGTGCCACGAGGGTTTTCTGGGACACAGCTACGTCTGCCCGTGGGCCACGCTGGGTGCGCTGGCAACAGCCGGCGATCAGCGACATGATTACACGACGGTCCGGGTTCCGCTGGCCGGCGAACCGATTGACACCGGACGGGTGCAGGTCGGTTCGTTCATTGGCGATCACGCCAATCTCTCGATGGGATCGTTGCTCAACACCGGCTCCAGCATTGGCGTGATGAGTCTGGTGCTGCCCGATGGCGAACTGATGCCCAAGTTCATTCCCTCCTTCACGCGAGTCTGGCACGGCCTGCTGGAAGAACTGCCCGACTGGGAGGTCGCCCTCGCCGGAGCTCGGCAGGTCATGGAGCGCCGCAACTATGACCTGGCAGAAGTGACCGAGCATCTGCTGGCCTACATTTTCACCGAAACCCGACCCGGTCGACTGGATGCCATCGAACGCCGCCTGGATCGCCGGCGCGGACAGCAAGCCATCCAGCGTGCGTGACCGCTGAGCCAAGCGATGCCCCCAATAAGGCAGCCCGCCTGGCAATCCGTCTGGACGCCGTTCATCCCCCGTTCGTAGACAACGGGTCGGATGTGGTGCAGGATGCGGAGGGCTGGAGTTGAGCGTTCCGCAGAACTCACGGCCAGAACAGTTCCCGGCCCTGCCCTCGGAAACCGCGCGGTCATGACAGCCGACGTTCAGCGTGAAATCTGCCTGGTGGCCCTGAATGCCGCCCCGGCAGTTTTCCCGTCGTTGCCCGGCCCGATCGGAGGCATTGAGACTCGCGCCTGGACACTGGCCCGGGGGCTCACAGCCACGCAGCTCCCGATTGCACTGGGCGTTCGCGATGAGCGCGTCGTTCAGGAATCATGCCTCGACGGCGTGCGCGTCTTTCCGCTGAACGACTGGATGACTGCCTGGGCCCGCGATGTGGCCCGCCGCACCCGCAAGTCGTCTCGCTTTCCGTGGCTGCACGTGGAGCAATTCGCGCCCCATCTGTTGTGGAGAATTCCCCTGCTCCCGGTGGCGTATCGGTTACGAAATCTGCTGAGGCCTGCCGTGCGCCCGGACTCGATTCTGCTCCAGAGAAATCCCGGTGCGCTGGTGACGTTTGGTGTGCAGACCTACGCCGCGCGCGTCTTGTCCTCGGCTCGTGCACTGGGCATTCCCGGGTGCCTGTCGATTTCCAGCGATGACGACCTGCAGCCTGCCTATGTCCGAGGAGCCCCGGGCAGAAATGTCTATGGCGACCCGTTCGACTTGTGCGCTCGAGTCATTGAACTGGCCAGCCACATCGTGGTGCAGACGGAGTCTCAACTGGAAAAGCTGCGTGACACGTTCGGACGGGACGGGGTGCTGATTCCCAATCCCTTTGACTTTGCGGGCTGGACAGCACACTGCCAACCGGCGGCGGCCGCTGCACAATCTCCCGTGCCGCCGTATGTCCTGTGGGTGGGGCGGGCGGACGCGGTTTACAAGCGTCCGGAACTGGCTTTGGAACTGGCGCGGCGGTGTCCGGAGTTGCCGTTTCGGCTGATCATGAATCGTTACGACGCCAATCTTGAGCAGCGCATTCGCGATCAGTGCCCACAGAACGTGACACTGGTGGAACGAGTGCCGTTCGCCGACATGCCCCGCGAGTTCCAAGCCGCCCGAGTTTTCCTGAGCACCTCCGCACGGGAAGGGTTTCCCAACACGTTTCTGCAGGCCGCGGCCTGCGGCGTGCCGATTGTGTCGACCAATGTGGGTGAGCAGTTTCTGGCCCAGTGTCACGCGGGAGAACTGTGCGGAGAAGCGCCGGACGCCGCCGCACATGTTCTGCGAACGGCCTGGCAGTCAGCCGCCGCAAGAGCCGCGCAGATTGATCGCAGGAAGCTGGAACAGACCTATGGGCTGCCCGAAATTGCGACGCGCTGGGCAGACCTGCTGCGGGTCGCCATGGCTGAGGACACTGATTGATGGGTGATGCCTCGGCACATTCGGCCTGCCTCGTGGCACTGCATGCGTGGCCCGCCGTGCAACCCGATGTACAGGGCCCCCTCGGGGGCATTGAAACGCGCGCGTGGACACTCAGTCGCGGTCTGGCCGCAGCGGGGACACCGGTCACGCTCGTCGTCCGGCATCCCGCACTCTCGCAGCCCACGCAGGTGGAGGGTGTGCAGATTGCTCCGCTCACCCCGGATGTCCCCTGTTGGGTCACCGACGTTCGGGAGAACCTGATCCCCACCGCGACGTTTCCGTTTCGCCGCCTGCGCAAGTTTCAATGGGACCTGTTGTGGAAGCTGCCGGTCCTGGCGGCCTGCTATCGCGATTCACGACGGCTGAGCGCTGCCTTCCGTCCCGACCCGCAATTGCTGCGACTGCAGCCGCGCGCGTTTGTGACCCTTGGCGTGCAGCGCTATGCAGCGCGGGTGATCGGCAGTGGGTTCGCCAGCGGGCGGCCAACAGTCCTCTCGATCGCACATGACGATGATCTGCACGAGCTTGCCGCGGCGGCCGCTCCGGGAGAGAATCGATACGGAGACAGCTTCAGACTGTGCGGAGAGATCGTCCGTCGGGCGACTGCCGTCGTCGTGCAGACCGAGGAACAGCGGGAGCTGCTCCAAGCGAGATTCGGTCGCGCGGGAACGCTGATTCCTAATCCCTTCGATGCGGATCGCTGGGTTCCGTCGACGAGCGCGTCCGGAGAGCATGTCCTGTGGGTCGGGCGGGCCGACGGTATCTACAAACGACCAGAGCTGGCGTTTGAACTGGCACACCGCTGTCCGCACATTCCCTTTCGGTTCGTCTTCTCCGCGTTTGACACCGCCTACGAACAACAATTGCGGGAACGTTGTCCGCCCAATGTGATCGTCATGCCGCAAGTCCCTTTTGAACGCATGCCCACCGAATACGCGCGGGCCCGTCTGTTGTTGAACACGTCGTCGCGGGAAGGTTTTCCGAACACCTTTTTGCAGGCTGCGGCCAGTGGCGTGTTCATTGCCTCCACGACTGTCGGAGCCAAGTTCCTCAACGATTACCACGCAGGTCAATTGATTGGGGATGATCTGGACGTGGCCGCGCGACAATTGGCCCAACTGTGGGCCACGGTCCCACCGGTGGCAAATATCGAGCGGCTGCGGAAGGACTTTGGCATCGCCAATGTTGTTGCGCAGTGGCAGAAATTGCTGCGCTCGCTTCCCGCGCAGCCAGCATCCTGAGAGTCCGTTACGAATCGGCTTTGCATTGCCGCTCGGCGATCACTCGTTCAAAGCAGCGGAGTGTTTCCGGGCTGACGTGATGTTCAATCCCTTCGGCATCGACGCCCGCGGTTTTCTCGGTCACGCCAATGCAGGTGAGGAACTCCACCACCAGTTCGTGACGGCGACGGCAGGCGAGTGCCAGTTTGCGTCCCGAGGCCGTGAGCGTCACCGGGGCATAGCGTTCCGTCACTACCCAGCCTGCTTTTTCCAGCCGGGCGATGGTGCGATTCACGGTGACCGCCGTCACGCCGAACCATTCGGCCAGATCGACTCCCCGGCACTTCCCCGCGCGACGCTCGATATCGGCAATCGCTTCGACGTAGTCCTCCGCAATTTCTGTCGCGTGGTCGCGGCGCGTCCGGACATGAACTTCTGGTCGTTTCACCAGCGCGATTCCTGATCGGCCGCGACAGAGTTTCCCCGCGGCAGGCCACAGTACCTGAATTGACGAGCCGGACTCACAAGACATCGCACTCAAGACGCTGCGAACGAAACACGGCGAATGAGTCACCGCGAATGAAACCACTCACATCAGGCCACACGAATCGGTGGCCGCCACTGCAACGACAACCGATCTGACTCTCTCCCGACGCCGTCTGTGCGTCGCTACAACACGCCACTGCCAGCATCACACGGCCAGACGTTGCAGCGGTCCACCGTACGAGCTTTCCACTGCTGGCGCTGCGTGATTCTGGACGCACAGTATCAACGCCGACTGATTCCTGACCAACGTTCAACAGGTCTAATCGGAGTTTGTCGTCCGCTCTGCAGGCTCGCAACCCCGTCGCCCCTGCACCCATCGAATTTCTCTGCACGAGCGTCGCGGACTGGTCGATATGGACCACACTGATACATTCTGGCGGGTTCGGCGGCGACCAAGCGCAATCATCGCCGTAGCGGTCGTCTGGCACCGCGGATCGACGCAGAGAGATGAATCGCAAATGGGACACGTGGCAATTGTGGGTGCAGGTTTAGCCGGGGCGATCTGTGCGCACGAGCTGGGAACCGCAGGCTGGCAGGTGACGGTGCTGGAAAAGAGCCGCGGTTACGGCGGAAGGATGGCGACACGTCGCGCGACGGCCGACATCCAGTTTGACCACGGCGCACAGTACTTCACGGCCCGCCACCCCGACTTCCAGCGTCAAGTCGCGCAGTGGTGTGAGCAGGGAATTGCCGCTCCGTGGACAGGCACGATCACCGCCATCGGCCCTGCGTCCACGGTTCGCGATGGCTCGCTCGCGTCCTCGCCGTCGGTTTCCTCAGAGAACACTGCGGATGCAGCGCCTGCTGCTACACCGCCGCTGCGGTATGTCGGCGTGCCCGCGATGACGGCCCCCGCCCGCTC
>JBGSIP010000207.1:0-2049 GCA_041742495.1 Planctomycetaceae bacterium | reverse complement strand
GCAGCAGTTCGGACGGGGCGAGCATCAGCAAGCCAAATGCCACGATGAAGCTGGTGTGCGACATGGCGGGGCCGCAGTGGGCCAGCGCTTCCTGAATCGATTCCTGACGGGTGAGCCCCTTCTTGAGTCCTTCGATGAACCACGTCAGCAGGTGCAAGGCCGCGTCGACCGCGATGCCCAGCGCAATGGACGCGGTGATCATCGTGCCAATGTCGGTTCGCACGCCCATGGCCGACATCCCGCCAAACACCATGGCGACCGGCAGCAGATTGGGGAGCATGGTGAACGCACCGGCAAGGGGGTTGCGCAACTGCACCGACATCAGGGCACCAATCAGCAGGAACGCCAGGCCAAAGCTGTAGATCAGGCTTTCCAGCACGGCTTCCTGCGTGCGCAGGAATAGGGGGACCATCCCGGTGACGGTGTGTTCCACGCCGGAGAGGGAGGCGAGTTCCTCGCTGATGATCCGATCCAGATCGGTGGTCAACTGGCCATAATCGTTCTCGGCCATGACGTAACCCTGGGCGGTGATCCGCCACAATTCGTCCCCTTCGCGGGCCAAGCCGGCATCGCCGGGTACGGCCCAGTCTTCGTTATTTGCGGCCACGGAAATCAGACTGGCCGAGGCGGACGACTCGCCCGAGCGGACAGTCTCGAATGCTTTGCTGGAACTTTTGTTGTAGCGCAGCTTGCTGGCAAAGGAGGCGTCTGCGGCGGGCTTGTCTGCGGCGGGCAGGAAATCGGCCAGCGAAATGGTGCCGCTGATTTCCGGGTGCTGGCGCATCCGCTGTTCGATTTTGCGAATCACCTCCATGCGATCGAAGAACTGCATGCGCTGTGGCGCGCCTTCGGCCGATTCGACATCGGCAAACAGTTCATCCTGGAGTTGCCGGGGGAAGCGGATCACGGCATCCACAGGGACGATGCCGCCAATGCGTTCTTCGAGGAAGCGGTAGTCCTGTACAATCTGCGATTGCTCGGGGAAGTAGCGAATGACTTTGGTTTCGGTCTGAAAGTATCGCAGGCCGTAGCAACTGGCTCCCAGCAGGGCGAGGCAACTGAGATTGACGAGGGTATGCCGCCGGCAAATGAGGCCGGCGAGTCCGCGCCACAGGCGTCCCTGTCCTTCGCGAATGGGCTGGGCCTTACCGTTCCACAACTGAATCAGCGAAGGGAGTACAACCAGTACGAGTCCCAGCGATAAAAAGCAGCCAATGGATGAATACAGGCCAAAGCTGCGAACCGGTGTCAGGTTGCTGGTCATCAGCGACGCGAGCCCCACCGCGGTGGTGGCACTGGCCAGAAAGCAAGGCTCCATCGCGACTTCAATAGCCTTCGACAGCGGATGGGTCTCGCCATGCTGCACGGCGTGTCGCCAGTAGTTGGTGACGTGAATGGCTCCGGAGAGAGTCACCACAAACAGCAAGGTCGGCATGACGACCATCACCATGCTCATCTCGCCCCCCGTGGGAGGCATCAGAGCGACGGTGGCTGCCGCGCAGTAGTAAGACACCAGCAGCACGAAGCCGGTCAGCGGAATGCTGCGCAGTGACAGCAGGGCCAACAGCATGCCAGCCAGGCTGGAGAGTCCCAGGATTGATCGCTTGTGCGGTTCCAGCCACGAGGCGGAAGGATCGTGGGCGGCCTTGCGGACTGCTTCGTTGAGCGTGATTTCGCCAATGGGTCGGCCCCCCATGTGCAGCGATTCCAGCGGGATTTTGACCTGCTGGGCGGCTTCCCGAATCGTGCTCAAAGCGTCCGCCACCATCGCGACACCGGCTTCGGACAAATCGACCACCAAGGCGACCGGTGCCCCCACGTGAACGCCGGCGGAGGCGACGACCTTTTGTCCGTCGACCTCCAGTGAAAGCAGCGCCTCCTGGAGCGCTGCCGTTTCGGGCTTTTGTGGTTCGTACCCCGGCCACGTCAGTTCATAGTCGTGCGGAGGGATTTTCGTGGCGGCGTAGGCTTCCTGCAGGTCGGCGGAAATTTCCGTGTCCCCCGCGGGAGTGCTGCCGGCGGTCGCCGTGCCATCGACTGCTGCGGGAG
>JBGSIP010000206.1:0-6668 GCA_041742495.1 Planctomycetaceae bacterium | reverse complement strand
CGAAGCCGTTCGATCCGCGCTCAACCAGACGGTTTGCGAACTCGAAGTCATTGTGATTGACGACGGCTCAACCGATGGGACAGCCGACGTCTTGCGACCGCTGGCCGAGGCGGACCGTCGGGTCCGGTATGTGCCCCAGGTGAACGGCGGGGTCTCCAGTGCCCGCAATCATGGACTGCGGCTTGCTCGCGGCGAATTTATTGCCTTTCTCGATTCCGACGACGTCTGGCTCCCCCACAAACTGGAATTACAACTGGGCCTGTTGCGGGCTCGGCCCGATGTCGGCATGGTCTGGACCGACATGAGCACGGTCGATCTGGCCGGCGGACCACTGGAAGAGCGCTACCTGCGGCAGATGTACTCCAACTACTGCCGTCTCCCGACGCGCACACCCTTCGAAGACACGCGCCCGCTGGCCGAATGGTGGCCCGCCGCGCCGCAGGACATGGCACAGATCGGCACGGGCGTGGGACGCATCTACACGGCCATGATTCACGGGAACCTGGTCCACACCTCCACCGTGGTGCTGCGCCGGTCCTGGGCTCAGCAGATTGGCGGCTTCAATACGGGCATGCGTCGCGGGGGGGAAGACTTTCAATACCACCTCGCCACTTCGCGGCTGGGTCCGGTCGCGCTGATTGATACCCCCACCATTCTCTATCGCTTGGGGAGCGCCGACGCGATCACGCATCGGCGGAATCAACTCACGTTCGCGCAGAGTTTTCTGCACACGCTGAATGAGGAACTGCGGCTGCATGGGAGCGAACTGAGTCTCACCCGCCGGGCCATCCGCGGCCTGTATGCCGAAGGGCATGAGTGGGCCGCCGATGCCGCGCAGGAAAAGGGGCAGCAGTGGCTGGCCGCCCGACATGCGGTGACGGCACTGTGGCTGGCCCGCGGTGCCACACCGGCGTGGCGAACGCTGGTCAAATGTGTGGTCCCCGTGGCGTGGTTGAAAGCCCGCCTGGGTTTGTTCCGCGTCGAGCCCGTGTTGCACTCCACCTGAACACCGGGTTGCTCCCCTCTGGTTGAAAATCCGCCGCCGGCTCCGTTCAATAGGACGGTTCCACGCGGCTCCGTTCCGGCGATGACTTCTGCTCTGCACTTGCGGGCGGTCGCCTCGATGGCATGGACTGCCAATTGACCACACACGAGGTGAAGGGGTGCGCATGACGGGGTCGCAGGGCCAGGCGGGCCGCGGCAATATCGAGTCGGTATTGCACGAAACACGTTCATTCCCGCCGCCGCGTGCGTTTCAGCCGCAGGTCACGTTTGCCACCGCGGCGGAATACGAAACAGCGTGGCGAAGGGCGCGGGACACCCCCGCCGAGTTCTGGGGGGAGCTGGCTCGCAAGCACCTCTCGTGGATGTCCCCCTTCGATGAGGTGATGACTGGGGAGATGCCCGCGACCCGCTGGTTTACCGGGGGGACGCTCAATGCCTCGGCACAGTGCCTCGACCGTCACCTCGCAACGCCGCTCAAAAACAAGGCGGCCATCATCTGGGAAGGCGAGGATGGCGAATCGCGCGTGCTGCGCTACCAGGATCTGCATCGCGAAGTCTGCCAGTTTGCCAACGTGCTCAAGCGACTAGGCGTGACCAAGGGGGACCGCGTGACCCTCTACATGCCCATGATTCCCGAACTGGCCATTGCCATGCTGGCGTGTGCGCGCATTGGGGCCACGCACTCCATCATCTTCGGCGGCTTCTCCGCCGATGCCGTGGCCGATCGCAACAACGATGCTGCCGCGCGTGTGGTGATCACTGCGGACGGGGGCTGGCGACGCGGAAAAATTGTAGAACTGAAGCGCGCCGTGGATGACAGTCTGGCCAAGTCGCCCACGGTGGAACGGGTGGTGGTGGTCCGCCGCACCGGGCATGACATCACCATGCAGCCCGATCGCGACTATTGGTGGCACGACCTGATGGCCGACGCCTCCCCCGTCTGCGATCCGGTCCCCGTGGACAGCGAGCATCCTCTGTTCATCCTGTATACCTCGGGCAGCACGGGAAAGCCCAAAGGGGTATTGCACACGACCGCAGGCTATCTGCTGGGCGCGACAATGACCTGCCGCTGGGTCTTCGATCTGTCGGAACACGACACGTACTGGTGTACGGCCGACATCGGCTGGGTGACCGGTCACTCGTATGTGATCTATGGCCCGCTGTCGAACGGGGCCACCACCGTCATGTACGAAGGGGCCCCCAACTGGCCCGATGAGGCCCGCTTCTGGCAACTCATCGAAAAGTACGCCGTCACCATTTTCTACACGGCACCCACCGCCATTCGGGCGTTTATCAAGTGGGGCGATCAATGGCCGCGGCAGCACGATCTGTCTTCGCTGCGCCTGTTGGGCACCGTGGGCGAACCGATCAATCCGGAAGCCTGGATGTGGTACCACCGGGTCATCGGCGGCGAACGCTGTCCCATCGTCGACACGTGGTGGCAGACTGAGACCGGCGGCATCATGATCTCCCCACTGCCTGCCATCACCGCCACCAAGCCGGGCAGTTGCACCACACCGCTGCCGGGCGTGGTCCCCGCGATTGTCAACGAGCAGGGGCAACCCGTTGGTCCCAACGAAGGGGGGCTGCTGGCCCTCACCCGGCCGTGGCCGCACATGCTGCGCACGCTGTATGGCGATCACGAACGATTCCTCGAAACGTACTTCTCGCGCCTGCCGGGCATGTACTTTGCCGGTGACGGCGCGCGACGCGATACCGATGGCTACTATTGGGTCATGGGGCGGGTCGATGACGTGCTCAACGTGGCCGGCCATCGACTCAGCACGATGGAAGTGGAAAGCGCACTCGTCTCGCACCCGGCTGTCGCGGAAGCCGCAGTCGTCGGATATCCCCACGAGCTCAAAGGGGAGGGCATCTGCTGCTTTGTCACACTCAAGCATGACGGCAGCGAAGCCCTCAAGGCCGAACTGACCAGTCACGTGCGCAAGCAGATTGGCGCAGTCGCCACGCCAGACCAGATTCGCTTTGCAGCCACGCTGCCCAAAACACGCAGCGGAAAAATCATGCGGCGTTTGCTGCGTGACGTGGCCGCCGGTCGGGAATCCGGGCAGGACACCACCACGCTGGAAGACTTCAGCGTACTGGCTCGCTTGCGGGAAACCGCCGAATAGGCGGTGGCTGCGCGGGACCGCCAAGGATGTCACGTGCGTGCCGTGCTGCGCTCATGACAGAGTCAGTTTGAATCATCCGTCAATTCAGGACGAACGCCAGGACGCCTCCTTCTCATGAAGATCACCTTTCACGGCGCGGCAGGAGAGGTCACTGGCAGCCAGCACCTGATCGAATTCGGCGATCGCAAGATTCTGCTCGACTGCGGCATGTTTCAGGGGCCCCGCCAGTTGTCGCGGGAGAAAAACGAACGCTTCCCCTACCAGCCCAAAGATCTCGACGCCGTCATTCTTTCGCACGCGCACATGGACCACATTGGCCTGCTGCCGCGGTTGGCCAACCAGGGCTTCAAGGGGCCGGTCTTCTGCACTCCCTCCACGGCCGATATCGCCACGCTGATGCTGGAAGACTCTGCCCGGCTGCAAGTGGAAGATGCCGCGTACCTCGCCAAGGCGCTGGGCAAGCGGGATGGCAGCATTCTCCCGCTGTACGAACCCGATGATCTCCCCCGTCTGACGCGTCTGTTTGAACCCTGCGAATTCATGCAGGTGCATGAAGTGGGCAAAGATGTCCGGCTCCGTTTCTTGCCCGCCGGTCACATTCTGGGCTCCGCGATTGTCGAGCTCGACCTGTATGAACACGGAGTCTGGCGGCGCGTGGTCTTCTCGGGCGACATCGGCCGCCGCGATCTCCCGCTGCTCAAGGATCCCTACACGATCGAGCGGTGCGATGTCCTGATCTGCGAATCCACCTACGGCAATCGCCTGCATCCCCCCACCAGCGATGTGAAAGCGGAACTCAAACAAACGTTCGCAGAAGCAGTCACACTCAACGGCCGGGTCGTCATTCCGGCCTTCAGCCTCGGGCGCACGCAACAACTGGTCTATCTGCTCAATGAACTGTGGAACGATCACGAACTGCCCACCATCCCGGTCTTTGTCGACAGCCCGCTCGCCACGCGGCTGACCAAGGTCTTTCGCCGCTTCATGGACGAAATGGACTCGGATGTGCAGGAGACCCGCGGCTTCGATCGCGACATCTTTGGCTTCGGTCGGCTGAACTACGTCGCGACGCGCGAGGAAAGCATGCAGCTCAATCGCCGGCAGGGGAGCTTCGCGGTGATCTCCGCCTCGGGCATGTGCGAAGGGGGCAGAGTCGTACACCACATCAAGAATGCCTGTGGCGATCCCGCGAACACCATCCTCATCATGGGCTTTCAGGCAGAGCACACACTGGGTCGTCAGATTGTCGAACGCCGTGAAACCATTCGGATTTTCGGCAAACAATACCCGCTCAAGGCCCGCGTACATTCCGTGCAGGGCCTCTCCGGCCACGCCGATGTACACGATTTCCGCTGGTGGTTTGAAGCGCTGCGCGATCAGGGGGGCTGCGGACAACTCTTTCTCGTTCACGGCGAGCCTGCTGCCGCCCAGGCACTGGCTCAAACCGTCCGCGATTGCGTCGACCTCGACCCCATCATTCCCCAACTGCACGAGTCGTTCGAAGTGTAGTCGCGAGATTGCGTCAGCGAGCCTCGACCGCCCACAACGTTTCCACTGGTGACGTGTCAGTGTGGCTGCGATTCCGTTCCAAACAACAGACGTGACAGCCAACTGGCGGGTAGATCTTTGGGCAGCGGCCACGCCGTGCCCCCATGTCGCGCGGTGATTTCTGCCGCCGCGAGATAGCCGCTGCGCACAGCCCCTTCCATCGTGGCTGGCCAGCCGGTCTGCGTCCAATCTCCGGCCAGAAACAGCGCTGGCAATCGCGTCGCCGCGCTCGGCCGCCAGCGATCGACTCCTGGAAGCGGCGAAAACACGGCCCGTTGCTCGGTGACCTTGCGGGCCCTGATCAACCGTGGCTGCGGTGTGCCAGGAAACGCCCGCAGAATCTCCGCGACCACCCGTTCTTGTGTGCCGGTTCCTGGTGCGCCTTCCATCAACGGACGGTGTGACGCGCTGATGACCGCCTGCACGTAATGCTCACCCGCGGACTCGCCCCGCGGAAACAGCCACTGCACGCAATGATCCACAAAGGCGACCGCGGGCTGCTCGCAGACGCGTCGGTCGAACCACAGATGCCAACTGGTGATCGGCGCGAACGTCAGCCGGTCCGCTTGCACGGCATACCCTGCGGTCGTGTCCTCCTCCCGCAGCAGGTCTGCCGCCACCGTGGGGTTGGCCGCAACGACACAAATGTCCGGCTCCAGACACTCACCATTGCGCAAGGTCACCTGCGGTTGGGCCGTGGGGGACCAGCTCAGTTTTCGCACGCCGGCTTGCAGGCGAATCGAGATGCCCCGCGCGGTGAGCCACTCGACAAGTTGATGACCATACAGTTCCGCCAGCGGCAATCGTGGCAGCCACACCTCCCAACCTGCGCGATGGTTGAGAAATCCGGAGACAAACACCTGTCGCGCGTACCGCACACTGATGCGATCCAGGGATTCACTCAACGCGCTGACCAGCACGACATCCCAGAATCGCTGCCGCACGCGCTGCGGTTGTTGCTGACGTTCCAGCCAGGCGGCAAAGTTCTCGTCACTGGCATCAGCCGACAGCGGTTTGGCCAGTGAGAACAAGCCCCTGCGAATGGCGCGTCGATCGGCGGCATCGAAATACGTCAGTCCGTCTAACGCCCGTTGGAGATGCAACGGTGCCGGCCAGCGGCTGGGCCGAAACCGGCAATGCTCGCCATCGGGGCCAACGAACGTCAACTCGGCCAGTCGATCGAAACCAGACGTCAACCCGGCACGCGCGCATAAATCGCGAAATGCGACGCAGCAGCCCATGGCCACATGCTGACAGTTATCGATCAACTGACCCGAAGCGGCGTCGGGAAACGAAGTCGCGCGGCCCCCCAAGCGGTCTCGCGATTCGAGCAGTGTGATACGGTGTCCGGATTCCGAGAGTGCCGCGGCCGTGGCCAATCCCGCCAGTCCGCCACCGACGATGACAATCTCTTTCATCGCGCCTCCGCCGATTGTCGCGTGGGTGCGCCGAGAGCAGCCAGGTAGCACAGCCCCTCAGTGAAACGGGACCATTGTTCGCAGTCCTCTCCGGCATGTGACACACAAATGAGACCGCTATTCCCCAGTTCCCACTGACGGATCGCCGCCGACCACTCCGTGCCCATTTCCGCGACGGCCCTCGCCAGCGTGGCTGCGGGACCGCCCCACAGTGCGGCCCGGGGCGAACTGCCTGCACGCTGGGCGAATTCCCACAACAGCCGTCCCATGGTCCACCGCGCATTCACGTCTTGAATGGGCCGCAATCGCAGTTCCTGATCAGCCGTGCGATAGACCATCACATCAATCGACAACGGTCCCCGGTAGCCGGCCTGTTGCGCACGTTCGCAGACCTTCGTACAGACCCGTCGTGCCGCTTCAATCCACGGATCGTTCTCACGCTCCGCGGCAGGCGTGATTGTTGCGTTGCCCCAATACCGGCCATCAGGAGCAGAGCACAGTTCCGTGCTGCCGCGCCGCTGCACGTGAGTGTCGACGTCAAAATGCAGGCTGAATTCCCGCTGAC
>JBGSIP010000205.1:0-11671 GCA_041742495.1 Planctomycetaceae bacterium | reverse complement strand
CCGGCCGGGAATTACATCCCCTCGCAGCGGTGGTCGAAGGCCGGATATCGCGGCTGGCCGGATCAAGGTTCGGCCCCGGATGCCGATCGTCCTGCTTGCAAGCCGTGCACACTCAAATACGAGGACGGCTGGAAGCCGGGCCGCCTGCCGATTGCCAACGGCAAGTTCAAGAAAATTGCGACCGGAGACTTCAGTATCCACTGGGCCCATGGAGTCGCACGCACTTTTTACAATAGTATCACACCGTCTTTGTCGACCTCTAGAGCCGATTGGTTCGCCGGGACTAGCGACGGCTGGTTTGGTGGGTCCAACTTCAATCCCAATCCGGCTGACTACGGCATGTAGTGGAGTACCTTCTTCGTCGGCCCCCGCATCGTCGCACGCCTGCCGTGGGCGATTGACTGGCCGCCGGCGGTGTCGATTCGCGCTGGATGGACCTGCTCGCTGTTGCAGAGATGGTTGTGCTGCCGTATTGAGACCGCACCATGAAATTTCCCTGGATGGGTTGAATGTCCGTGTCTGACAGTCTGGCTGCCGCGTTGGACCCCTACAAGAACTATCGGTTCCGGTTGCGCTGGGGAGACAAGTATGTCGCCGGGGTGACCCGCGTGAGCGCTCTGCGACGATCTACGGAAGTGGTGCGGCACTCCGAAGGGGGACAGTCGGGTGCCAGCCGCAAGTCACCCGGCAAGACCGAATACGACGCGATCACGCTAGAACGCGGCATCAGCTGTGACCGCGACTTTGAAGAGTGGGCCAACGCCGTGGCGCGACCGACGCCCGGAGACGCCACCGATTTTCGACGCGATCTGGTGATTGAACTGTTTGATGAGCTTGGCCGGCTGGCCTTGCGATACAAGCTGTTTCGCTGCTGGGTGTCGGAGTATCAGGCACTGCCCGATCTGGATGCCAGTGGCTCGGCGGTCGCGATCGAGCAGATCAAGATCGAAAATGAAGGGTGGGTCCGGGAAGATATTGGCACACCGGCCGCGACAGCGATCCCATGAGCGACCCCCTGTTCATCAGTCGCATCACCACCGGTCTCCGGGGGCGCTTGCAGCGGGCTGTTCCCGACGACTTTCCGGGAACGCTGGTGACGACCAAGTCACCCGACGCAGCGCGCACTGGTCAGCGGGGTCCACAGATCAACCTGTTTCTCTATCAGGTGAACCCCAACGCAACACTGCGGAATCTTCCACCGGCCGAGCCGGGAGACCCTGGCAGCGGCCCGAGCTTGGCGCTGGACCTGTCTTATCTGGTGACCTGCTATGGAACCGATGAAGATGGGGACACGGCAGCCCATGCTCTGCTGGGGTGCGCGATGCTGGCCATTCACGCGGACCCGGCGTTGCGACAGAGCGAACTGTCTCCGGCGGTGACCCGAGACGCTGCAGTGCGCGATCATTTTCCGCTGGCCATTGCGCCGCAATCACTCAGTCAGCTGAATCAGTTGTGGTCTGTATTTCAGACCGCCTATCGGCCTTCGTTCGCGTTGGAGGTGAGTAGCGTCATCTTGAGGCGAGTGTGAACCATGTCGAGTCACGAGGACTGGCAGCTGCAAAACGGGCGCTCGCTATCGGCGATGTTGGAGTGGATTCGCGGTCGGCTGGCTCGGATCTCGGATGAGGCAACGCCAGCTGTTGAATCGGGCGAGGCTGAGGCAGAGCACTCACATGGTCGTGCCGCAACGGCACCGCCGGCGTGGCCACCAGCGGTGCAGGTTCTCGCGGATCGATTTGGACTGTCTGATTTTGACTGCCGTGTGCTGGCACTGTGCGCGGCGGCGGAACTCGACCCGGGAATTCTTCCCGCTCTCGCTGCTGTCGATTCGCTGGGCCGTCCCGTTGTCACGTTCGCGCTGTGTCTGGCACTGATGGGGGGACCAGAGTGGGGTTCGTTGTCCCCGTGGTCACCGCTGCGTCGGTGGAAACTGATCGAGCTGCAGAATCGCGCGGGGGACGGGCTGCTGCAGGCGGCACTGCGGATCGATGAGCGGATCCTGCACTTTCTGAAGGGCTTGAACGTCCCCGATGAACGACTGGGGAGTGCATTGGTGCCGCTGCGTGGTGATCGGCATGCCGTATCGCCACGCCAAGACGAACCTTGGCTGGCAGCGCTGAATGCGGCACTACAGGGGGAGAAGTCCGCTGCGGTGCCCTGGATTCAACTGATGGGCGCAGAGCCAGAAACCCGGCGTGAGCTGGCGTTGCAGCTCGCACAGTCGCTGCGGTTGGATCTGTTCGCCGTGCAGTCACACGTCTGGATGGAGTCGACGGCCGACGTTGACGCATTGGCCACGCTGTGGGAACGGGAGTGTCGCCTGTTGCCGGTGGCGTTGCTGCTGGAAGCTGATAGCAGTAACGCCTCCATCAGCCTGCAAGTGCGAGAGGCAATGACGCGCCTGCTGGATCAACTGACTGGCGTGGTGATCGTTGGCACGGCGCTGCCACTGACCTGGGAGACCTCGCGCCCCAGCTTGCGGCGTCAGCTCCAGCCCGCCTCGACAGCGGAACAGCGGGACATTTGGAGCCACCTGCTGCCAGCAGCCGAACAGGAATTGGCGGGCACGCTCAGCGGCCAGTTTTATTTGTCAGCTCCGGCGATTCATCAGGTCGCGACGGCGCTGAAAGAGTCGGGGCAGACGTCGCCCTCACACTGGTGGCAGGCGTGTGTGGACGTGGCCCGGCCACAACTGGCGGCGCTGGCCAGTCACATGGAAACTCGCGCCGGCTGGTCCGATCTGGTGTTGCCAGAAGAGTCTTCACAGCAACTGCGCAGCATTGTCAGTTGCGTTCGTCAGCGTGGCCGCGTGTATGGAGACTGGGGCTTTGCCGATGTTTCGTCCCGCAACACCGGTGTGTCGGTCCTGTTTTCGGGAGAGAGCGGAACCGGCAAGACACTGGCAGCGGAAGTGCTGGCAAGTGAGTTGCAGTTGGACCTGTTTCGGATTGATCTGTCCGGCGTGATCAGCAAGTACATTGGTGAGACCGAAAAGAATCTGGCCCGAATTTTTGATGCGGCAGAGGCAGGTGGAGCGATTCTGCTGTTTGACGAAGCTGACGCGTTATTTGGCAAACGGAGCGAGGTGAAGGACAGTCACGATCGCTATGCCAATATCGAAGTCAACTTTCTGCTGCAGCGGATGGAGTCGTTTCGCGGAGTATCGATTCTCACCACGAATTTGAAGGACGCTCTGGATTCGTCCTTCCTGCGCCGGCTGCGGTATGTGGTGTCGTTTCCCTTTCCTTCAGCGACGCAGCGCGAGGCGATCTGGCGGGTCTCATTTCCAAAGCAGGCACCACGTGCCGAACTGGACTTCGCAAGGCTTTCGCGACTGCCGCTCACCGGGGGCAGCATTCGGAACCTGGCGGTCGACGCGGCGTTTCGCGCCGCGGCCGCTGATCGGGTGATCGACATGGAACTGCTCCAGGCCGCTGCTCAGGCCGAATTCCTCAAACTCGGACGCCCGTATCCCGACACCTCACTGTGATGTCGAGGCCATCTGCCCACGTCTGCTGGTTGCCTGTGATGGTGAAATCTCGTAGCGTGAGCGTCAGGGTGCCGGATGCTAAATGCCGCGCCTGGCTCTCGACGGCGAATCTCGTAATGACAGGCACAGTAAACACGCTCCACGTCTGGCAACGCGCTACAACAGGCTGCGGCAGATTGCTGTGGTGTCTGCTGGTCGCGGGAGTCCTCTTGGTGACAGGCAGCGCCAGCGCGTTCGCTCAATGGCCGTCGCTGCAGATTCCCCCCTGGGATGTTCCCCAGTTGCTGTCCGCCGAGCCCGCGGTGGAGTGGCTGCGGCAGGACCAGTCCATTCATTCGCTATTGTATTCCGGGGAGCCATATCTAGGAGCGCCAACGCAGGTCTTTGCGTTTTATGCCTCGCCCGCAACTCTGGATCCCTCTCGGCGGGGAGAAACGTTTCCTGGAGTGGTGCTCATTCACGGAGGTGGTGGGACCGCCTTTGCTGTGTGGGTGGAACTGTGGGCGCAGCGGGGCTATGCCGCCATCGCGATGGACCTAGGTGGCTCGCGCCCGTCCGAGCCTGTATTTGATTCCGCAACCGGCCGTCTTAACCACAGCGCGATGAGAAAGCCGCAAATCACGCGGCTACCCAACGGCGGTCCCGATCAGCAGCGGGAACAGAAGTACGATGCCATTGGCGGCGATCACACAGACGACTGGTGCTTTCATGCGGTGGCTAACGTCGTGCGGGCCCATTCCGTGCTGCGGGGCAGGCCCGAAGTGCAAGCAGAGCGAACAGCGGTGACCGGCATCAGTTGGGGCGGCTATACCACTTGCATGGTCGCCTCGATTGATCCCCGCTTTCGCGCCGCGGTCCCCGTCTATGGTTGTGGCTACCTCTTTGCGGGGGATTCGGTCCAGCGAACCGCCATCGATGCCTTGGGGGATCGGAGTGCGGACTGGATTGCCTGGTATGACCCATCGAGCGTGCTGTCACACTGCCGCACCCCCATACTTTTTGTCAATGGAACGAATGACATCCACTATCCGCTGGATGGCCTGCAGCGGAGTCTGGAGCTTGTCGCAGGTCCACACTTCGCACGGATCGAGGTCGGTATGAAGCACAGTCACGAAGCGGGCTGGGCTCCACCAGAGATCGGGCGGTTCATCGACGGTTATTGCCTCGATCAACCGGGTTTGGCTCAGTTGGGAATGCCAGAAGTGGTGGGCGATCAGGTTCACGTGAGTTGGCAAGCGCCGGGAGCCTCTGAGGGGCTGGTGACACTGCAAGCTGCCGCTCTGCACTTTACCACCGGCAATGGCCGTCGCGCTGAGCGGGAATGGGAGTCGATTCCCGCTGAAGTCATTGGCCGGGACATTCGTGTCGCGCGACCTCCCACCGAGGCCAACACCTGGTTCGTGACGGCGACCGATGATCGCGGAGACATGGTCAGCACGACAGTTCAACTCACGGACCCACCGTTGCCGGAATGAGGTGAGAGTTGTTCGTGTGCGATGGTTGCCGGACCTGCCGCATCACCGGGTTCAGCCAAATCTGGCCGGACGCTGGACGACGGCGCACGAGGGTGGCACATCGCCTGTCGAATCACTCACATGGTTGTGCAGGCGAACATCGAACTCAAACTCGATGTGTCGCTCATCGCACTCCTGCTGGACAATCAGGCCCAGCACCCGCAGGTCTCCGATCGCGGTCACTGTGCCGGCGATGAGAATTCCGCCGTCGCAGGGCAGGATGCTCACGTCGGCAAATCGTGAGCCAAACGATGCGAGGCGAAGTCGCAAGCGAAGAGGCAACAACACGGAGCATGAGGGACTGATTGGATCGAGAAGGGCGTTTCCCGGCGAGCGGTGAGAAACTGCGGATGACATCGCAGACCTTTCAGTGACAAATCCGTCAACGTTCCAGCGGCGAGGATGAAGGGGCCGACGCTCTCTGGATGAAGAGCAGTGGCTGGCCGAGCGGGGGTCGACACGACAGCAGAGATGACAGCGGCAAAGCAGACGGCCGGACTCCCGGCGACGATTGAGAACAGAGGCCTCCCGGTTATTGATTCCGTCATTGACCCGTGAGAGACCCGCACCGGACTCCATCAGCACTCGGACCACCGGAACTTCGGTGAGCCTGTCCTACGGACGCGTTTGTTCGCCCCACAAGAGGTTCTCTGCGAACAACTGGGCGACGTCCGCCAGTTCGACGCGGCGGGAGGCACGTTCGGCGACCGACCAGTTCTGCCGAATGTGTGCGGTTCGCTCGCGGATTACGTCCGACGTCAGTTTCGCTTCACTTGCCAGCGGAGAGACGTTGGGAGTCGGGCGTCGACGTGCCGGAGAGATCATGGCAAATCCATTTCTTAAAACGGTTTTGAGAGGGCGTCCTGACGGCGAGTCGGAATGCAAAGAGTGTGCCAGAAAGTTCGATTGAACGGGCGAGGCTCGAGATGCACAATCATTTTTGCCGACCAGGCCGCAATTCTTGTGAAGGGACGCGCAGATTTCGTCGCGTGGGGAGCAACTTTCCGCACTTGATTCTCGTCGCTGCCGTGTTCGTTCTGATCGCTGGCAATCCGGCTGGCATGGCCGACGAGCAACCGGGAGCACGCATGACCGCGCATCGCTCAGCCGCCCGGTGAACGACCACTGTTCGCTGTTGGCGTGGTGTGATTTTCGGTCTTTCAGCGCGCCCGCACAAAGCGGTGCGAGATCTACGCACGCAACGAGTTACGGCGATCCGTCCTGCTGTCTTCGGGATCTGGTATGCGAAATGCTGTCGACCCGGTGACGGCCCGCATGCGGAGGTGGGCCTGAGTGGCGGGGACGGGCAAGTTGCTCCTGACGCCGCGAAGGATTCAGTACTTCCTGACAGCGGTTCAACGGAGAGCATGATGAATCGACTGGACACCGCCGCATCGACGCCAACTCGGGCCGGCGGGACGGCGGGCGAACAATCGGTGACCTCGCTTCGTGAGGAGTCGGCTAGTGAGGTCGTAGCCCCGGAGACAGTAGAGATTTGGCGCACCATCTCCACGGGCAGAGCGCCGCACACGCTAGAACCCACCTTGCAAGTGACGGCCGCCGGTATCCTCTCATTGTTGGCAATTGTATTTGCCCTGAGCTGGGCGCGCGCGGTTTTGATTCCCATCGTGTCAGCGGTTTTGTTGTGGATCATTCTTCGGCCTGTTGTCCGGCGCGGCGAGCGCTGGCATCTGCCGGCGTATTTCACCGCTCTCGTCTGCATGAGTGGCTTGGTTGCGGCAGGTGTTGGCGGGACTTCGACGGTGCTTCAGCCGGCGACGGAGTGGCTGGCGACTGCCCCCGAGCAGTTGGATGAGGCCATGCTGAAGCTCAGAAGCCTGCGCGAGAACGTGAATCTTGCTCTGCGGGCACAGAAGAAAGTCGAAGACCTGACGGCCGGCGAAGTAGAGAGCCAACCGGTCCCGGTCACCATTCAACCCTCCCAGTTGGCAACCAGTGTTTCGCTGGCCAGCAGCACGGGGAGTCTCGTGGGAAGTGCCGTGATCGTGCTGGTGCTGGCGTACTACCTGTTGGTCAGCGGTGATCACATGTTGAATCAATTGCTCGGGTTGATGCCGACGTGGACCGAGAAACGCCGCACGGTGGAACTGGTCAACGATGTGCAAGGCGGTGTGACCACCTATCTGCTGACCATCACGGGGATCAACGTTGCCCTGGGTGGCGTCGTCGCGGTGGCCATGGCCATTCTTGGCATGCCGCATCCGGTGATGTGGGGAGTGATGGCGGGCACATTCAATTTTATTCCCGTGATTGGTGCGATTGCGGGGGCCGTGCTGCTGGGAATCTCGTCGATCATCGCGTTTCCGACGTTGAGTGCCGCCCTCGTGCCGCCAGTGCTGTTTCTGGTACTGACGGGGATCGAAGGAAATGTGATCACACCGGCCATTCTGGGGCGATCGAACTCCCTCAACCCGATTGCCGTGTTTCTCGCATTGGTGTTTTGGGGCTGGTTATGGGGTATCGCGGGGGCCATTCTCGCTGTGCCACTGTTGAACATTTTTAAGCTCACCTGCGAGGCCTTTGTCACGACGCGCCCAGTGGCGCGGTTGTTGGCAGGCTGAAGAAAGACACTGCACCGCGAGGTGCCTGAATAGACAACTCCTGGAGAAAGTGAGGTGTGCGATGGACGATGGTCACGCGCCGGCTTCCCCGCAACGGGTGATGATTGCCCATGCGAATCCGGCAGTCTGCGAAACGCTGACGAGAGCGGCTCGCGAATTGGGTTATGAGGTGGCCCTGTTGACGGACAGCGCGCAGGAACTGGTCGATACGGCCCGGGCCCAGGAATGCGAGTTGATCATGAGTGGCGTGGCGTTGAAGGACTACGAAGGAGTCGCCGCGCTCATCGAGATCAGCCACACCCGTTCCGTGCCCGCGATTTTGGTGACACCGGAAAGCTCGCTGGCGATTGTCGAAAAAGCCTTGCAGGATCACGTCATGGCGTACCTCGTGGAACCAGTCAAGGTCGACGAGATTAAGCCCACGGTGTACCTGGTCCTCAAGCGGTTCGAGGAGTTTCAGGCGCTGCGACAGGAGGTGGAGGATCTGAAAACCGCCTTGGCAAATCGCAAGTTGATCGAACGCGCCAAGGGGGTCATCATGCGCCGCGGGGACTTGAACGAAGACGAAGCCTATCGGCAACTGCGGCGGCTGGCCACCGACAACCGGATCCCGCTGGTCGCGGCTTCCGAACAGGTGCTGCTCGTCGATAACTCCATGAATTCCTGACGGATTGGTATTCCGTTGTCGCGGTTGTTGAGCCACCGCATCCGCCGCATGGAGACTGTCAGTACGGCATCAGAAACCCGAAGTGATGGGCACAGTGCGTGCGCTGCAACTGATCGACAGTGGGCCGATCCATGACTCCGAAGACAGGGGAGGGCAGATACTCCCCGGAGTGTTCGCGAAAGGCAGAAATCGCGGCGCGCAGGCGCTGCGCGGCCACGTGTGGTTGTGCGTGCGGAGGATGAACGGTTTGCGGGAAAGTGGGGCCGCCCGTCGGAAATTGACCCGTCGTGAGGATGCTCCGCAACTGCCGCGGACCAACTGTGTGCCGCAGAATCGGGAGCAGGATCGAGAGGGGAAAGCGGGCGGGCGGAAACCCCTGGACGGGAAACTGTAACCAGTCGGCCAGATGCAGACAGACCTGCGACAGGTCCCAGGCTCCGATCTGCCGATTTCCGCGCTCGAGTGCGTCGAGATCGCTCAGCACGTCGTCCCAGGAATCAAAACTCAGGCGTCGTCGCGCCCCCGGGATGGTCGCTGCCATGGGAACCTCTCGGAAGAAAGCGGGTTTCGATCAGTGACAGGACCGGATTGCTGATGTGACTCGTTCGGCCACCACTTGGCTTACGAGCTGTGAACTCTCTTGACCGCTGAAAGTCCTGACTGCCGGAAGCGACGTTCAGTGCCATGCAGATTTTAACCCCGTCGTCGGGGCAAGGGCCACTCGTTGACGTGCGGGCCCTGTCTGACGCGAGCAGGTCGGGTTCAACGCCGGCGGCTCTGGTTGTGCTCTGCCGCTCCAGGAGAGCCCGTTTTCCCGCGGCGTCGCTCACTCGTCCGCTGTTGTCACGTTCCGGTTCCCCCGACTGTCCCCGGTCTCCCGCGTCTGCCCGGGGGGCAACGGGATCGGTCGCCGTTCTTTTCCGGCCGGGCGTGACGCGATACACTCAGAATCCCGGCGAAATCGTAAACCGCCTCTGCCGCGCCTGCGTTGTGGGTGGAAACCGGTGGCCCGCCGGATCTGGCCGTGTCAGCCCGACAGCCCTGTTTGCCTGCTTTTGACCGGAGAAGTCCCCTCTATGAGCCACCCGTTGCCGGCCGCTGTCGTGACGTCTGTTCCCGTGTTGGCGGCCACTCCGCCGTCCGTGTTGTTTGGGGCCATCATCATCTTCGTGGTGATGTTGACCATCTTCTTCATGTTTGCCCGGTACATCGGACTGTATGTCCAGTGCGTGACCACCGGAGCGGGGATCGGGTTCTGGCACCTGATCGGGATGTCGATCCGACGCGTCAACCCGGCGGTCATCGTGCGGGCGAAAATCATGGCGGCTCAGGCTGGCCTGCCCAAAATTCCTGCCTCAGCCATGGAGGCCCATTTACTGGCCGGGGGTAACATCCCCAACGTGATCCGCGCCATGGTCGCCGCGCACCGTGCCAACATCGCTCTCGACTGGCAGGACGCCCAGGCCATCGATCTCGCCGGACGCGATCTGCTCGAAGCAGTGCGCACCAGTGTGTATCCCAAAGTCATTGACTGTCCCGATGCCAAAAGTGGTGTGTCGACCCTCGACGCCGTCTGCGGCGACGGTATTCAGTTGAAGGCCCGCGCCCGAGTCACCGTGCGGACGAACCTGCAGCAACTCATCGGGGGAGCCACCGAAGAAACAGTCATTGCGCGCGTCGGACAGGGCATCGTGCAGGCCATTGGTTCAACCCCGTCCTACAAACAGGTGCTCGAGAATCCCGACCGCATTTCGCAAACCGTGTTGGGGCAAGGACTCGAAGCCCAAACTTCGTTTGAAATTGTGTCGATTGACATTGCCGATATCGACGTCGGCGACAACATCGGCGCTCGACTGCAGGCCGATCAGGCCGAGGCCGATACCCGCGTGGCCCGCGCCAGGGCCGAACAACGTCGCGCCATGTTCCGTGCCCGCGAGCAGGAAATGGTCGCCAAGACGCAGGAAAATCGGGCCGAAGTGGTTCTCGCTGAGGCCAGCGTTCCGAAGGCGATTGCTGCCGCCTTCCGCGACGGTCAGCTCGGCGTGCTGGACTACTTTGAACTGAAAAATGTGCAAGCCGACACGCGGATGCGGCTGTCCATTTCGGGAGAAACAGATTCCAAGGGCTCGGCGTCCACGTAGTCGCCGACGGGTTCAGTGCGGCCGAGAGCCCGTGCTGCGGGCTCTCTTTCTCCCCTTGAAGCATCAGATCGTGCGGAGGATGCCGTGGAACAACTGATCATCCTGGGGATCTTCTTCATCATCTGGCTGGTGGGACGGATTGCCGAAGCCGTCAAAGGGGGCCCTCCCAAAAAGAATGTGCCACCTGCTCCGATCCAGCGCAAACGAGTGGCCCCTCTTCCCGGCCAGCCCGCCGCCAATCCCCAGGCCGATCGCCTGCAGAACGAGATCGATCGGTTTCTGAAAAATCTCGGCAACGAACCGCAGGCCAAGCCAGAACCTCAGCCGGTGCAGGCTCCGCCACAACCCAGGCGGCAACAACCCCCCAAAGCACGTCCCGTGCAAAAGCAAAATCAGCGCAAGCCGCTGGCGGGAGCACCGGGAGCGAAGAAGAACGCAGCCGCACCGGCAACTTCTGCCGCCGGTGGCAGTTCCTCATCCTCGGTCGGTGCTCACGTCGCAGAATATCTGGCACCGCATCGCAGAGTCGCGTCGGAGTTTGGGGCCGAAGTCAGCCGTGATTTGGATGCCGATCTGGCCGATCGTCGTCCCGATGCCCAGCGCAGCGGCAGCGTGGTGGCCCGAGCCGAAGACATCAAGGTGGTCGGAGCCTCAGCCATCCTCCAGGAAATCCGCCACACGTTCCGCAATCCTCACGAACTGCGGCGCGCGTTGATCATCAACGAAATCCTCAAGCGGCGCACCCCCGGCTCCTGAGGGATGACCGGCCGTTTGTTTGCCTGCGGTGGCGGTTGTGTTCCACGATTCTGCACAGGCATCCGCCCCACCCTTCTTTCGAGCCCGTGTTGGCCGCAATTCCGGGAAGTTATCTGTGACCATTCACGCCATGCGCTGGCAGGGAGCCAGTGCCGACGGGCACCTCGAACTGCTCGACCAAACCTGTCTGCCCATTGAAACCACCTGGTTGAACTGCCGTTCGGCTGAGCAGGTGTTCGAAGCCATTCGCATGTTGCGCGTGCGCGGGGCACCTGCGATTGGCGTGGCGGCCGCCTATGGGCTGGTGCTCGGCCTGCAGCCATTCAGCGAACTCCCACGCGCCGAGTTCGACCGCGAAGTATCGAGGCTGCACGACTATCTCGCCTCCAGTCGCCCCACCGCCGTCAACCTGTTCTGGGCTCTCAAGCGCATGGCCGGTGTGATCTGCACTGATGACGAGCAGTCCTCGGCCCAGGTCCTGCAGCGTCTGCTCGCGGAAGCAGCCGCGATCGAAGCGGAAG
>JBGSIP010000204.1:0-1656 GCA_041742495.1 Planctomycetaceae bacterium | reverse complement strand
CCTCTCACAACGAACGGCCGCCGGCCGCCGAAGTCCGTTCCAACGCGGGACGCTCGAGCGTCACCCTGCCAGAATTGCAATCGGTCCCGACGCTGGCTGACGCGGCACCAGTTCCCGCGGAACCCGCCGTTGCCGTCATCGGCGCGATGGTCGTTGCCTCCGGGACGCCTGTCGAAGCTCGTACCACCGGAATCTCAACAGAGACACCAGTCGGTCCCACGAACTCTGCCGCGCCTGCCGCGATACAGCCAGCCCGTCTGATGGTCGCTCCCGAGCCTCTTCCCGAAGAGGGAACAGGCACAGGCTATCACGTTCGCATTCATCCCGCGCCGCGGTATGAGTCGCGCAGCGAGCCAGCCGCCCAGCCGAGAATGCTGATCGAGCCGGAGGCGCGGCCCATCGACGAGTTGACCACGCTCGTCGTGCCGGCGAATGAACCACCGCCGATGGTTGCCCGTCAGCCCACCGCCATCGTCATGACCTCGGCACATCGTCAGGATCTGCCACCGACTCCGCCATCACTGGCCACCGTGGTTCAGGCTATTGAAGAACAAAGATTGCTGGAGGGGTCAGCCCCCGCGTTTGCGTCTCTCGATGTGTCGATTGATGCCAGCGTGAACAGGTCTCTCGACACCGCCGAGGAGGTGTTGCTGCAGTCTGTCGAACTGCCGGAACTGAGCCTCACCGCCGACGAAGGCAATTCCGACCTTGCAGCGGTGGGCATTCACGTGGACCCAAGCCTGCTGCAACAGCCTGGGCTGGATGAACAGTACTGGCGAGCTTCACGAGCAGAATCGTACTAGGTTTGGATTTTGCCCGAGACGACGCTGGACCAGATTGCCGAACACGCCAGCCCACGCGTCCGACAGTTGATTGAAATTCTGGCGACTCGTCCCGAATTGGCAGGCTCTGCGCTGGACGAGTTGGCTGCGACCGGCACTTCAGCCACATCAGCGCAGCCCGCCGTCGCCTGGTATCTTGATCATCCCGACGCGGCCATCAAAGCCCGTGCCGCGCAGGCCGCCGTGGCCATTGGAGATCGTTCGCCAAGGGTGATCGAATCGCTGCAGTCCATGCTGGCCACAGGTGAGTCGCAGGCCGTGCAACTGGCCTCATTTCTCGCCTCGGACCTGGGGACTCAGGCGGAAGAACTGTCCCCATCGCTGGAAGGTCTCTTGGTTAACGGTCACGCGGGAGTGCAGATTTCCGCCGCTGAAGCCCTGTTGCGATTGAATCCCGATCATCCCGCCGCCGTGCAGACGTTGCAGCGTGCCCTGCGGTACGGGCGTCCCGATCAGCGTTGGACGGCCGCCGCCGCACTGGGTGCCTGTACCAGCACGACACACCGCGTCTTTGTGATTGACGCATTGACTCAAGCTCTGCACGACAGCGACGCCTCGGTTCGCGAAGCAGCCGCGCTGTCGCTGGGCGGATTCGGTCCCGCGGCCCAATCGGCGGTTCCTGGCCTTGAGGAGTCACTGCAAGACCCGCGCACCGCTGTTCGATCAGCCGCGCGGACGGCACTGGAATGTATTACCGAACAGCCGCAGCCTTGAACTAACAACCCTCGCGGGGGCTGTTCCCACGATCAGCCTCGACACCTGATTGCCGTTTGAAATCGATGTCACAGTGGCCCGCAATGCGGCGTCCCGACGG
>JBGSIP010000203.1:0-4187 GCA_041742495.1 Planctomycetaceae bacterium | reverse complement strand
GTTGCGCAAATTGCGTCCGCAACTCGGCAGAGGTCTCCAACGCCGCGATAAACTCCTCCGCTTCGGCAGCCGTGAGTTCATCGCTCTGCCAAGCAGCCAGCAGTCGCTCCAAATGGTCACTCATGGCTGATCCGCTCCTCGACACACCGGCGGAGTATTTGATTCGCCCGATATTGAAGATTGTAAACTGCAGACACCGTCGTCGAGAGTTCCTCGGCAATGACACTGGAACGCAGGCCCTTCAGGCCAGCCCGCACGACGTGCGTCATCCGCTCTGGCAACTTGTCGATACATTGCAGCAGCAATTCAATTTGAGTGGAGGACTCGTGGGCAAAGACCGCCTCCAGTTCATCCGCCACCACCCGCGATGCCAGCAGTCGAAAACTCTGCAGGGCATTGTCCTGCCGGACCTTGCTGCGAAAGTGGGAATGGAGCAAGTGTCGGGCGACTCCTCGCAACCACGGGCCAAACGCCTGCTCAGGATTAAAAGCGGGCAGGCTCTTGAAGGCCGCGACGAACGTCTCCTGCGCCAGGTCGTCTACGTCATCCAGGCGATAAAGCTGGCTGGCCAGAAAGCTGCGCACCACCAGTTCGTGCCGCCGCACCAGCAGGCGGAACGATTCCCGATCTCCGGCCAGCACGCGGCGCACGATTTCGCCATCCGGCGTGCCACAGTCGGCTGATGTCGTCATCGATTTTCATTCTCCCCCTGTCGCCGCCGATGACTGTCGCCGCCGATGACTGTCGCCACCGTCGACCGTCGCCACCGTCGACCGAGCCCGCTGCGGACTGCCCCCGGGGTCGATACGTCCCGCCCCAAGGCTCGCACACAGCCGGCGAGGAGTGCTCCAGCTCCCCCCCGGCACGCGACGGACAACGGTTGGCACAACCGGTCTCCTCGCACGCCATTCCAGCACCACTTTCGGCACCGGCAGGAGGCTCGGGACGTGACTGCATAAACAGTTCGTCGCCAGAGTCATATTCTCTCACCCGAAATCTCCCTGCAGTCATTCAACGCACTCTTGTCGTACCGCCATCGAAGCGGCGCAACACTCTTATTGAAAAACACTTAGGCACATAGGGCGCGATCCAGCTGAAGGCCTCGTCCGCTGCCCATAAGCATCGCCTCTGCGACCACGAATGGCACACGAAGGCGCACCGCGTTCGCCAGAGCACCGCAACTCGCCCGGCTGAGCAGTTGACAACAATTGGCCATTCCCGGCATTTCGCGAGTGACTCGCTGAGCTGACCAGTTCGGTGCTCGCCGCGCGACGGCCCCGGCAAGTGAGATCCTTCGGCAGTTTCACCGCCGCGTTCAAATTCAGCGCCAGGAGGGTGCATTTGTGTCGCAAACCACTATTTCCCAATACCTTGCGTCCAGTCCGTCCGCGCCGAACGTGCATCCCGCGACACCCTCCGATGCAATCCACACATCCAAGCTTGAAGCTTTTTCGCAAATTTTCCGAGAGATCCGTCGTCTCGAACGAATTCCTTCTGTCCCCTTCTTTCTTTTTCCCGTCAGGAAGCCCTTTCGCTTTCAGGAGAGACTCATGGTGTCTAGACGTTACGCATTTACGCTGATCGAGTTGCTGGTGGTGATCGCCATCATTGCGATTCTCGTGGCCCTGCTGTTGCCCGCTGTGCAACAGGCACGCGAGGCAGCCCGCCGATCAAGCTGCAAGAACAACCTGAAGCAGATTGGACTGGCTCTTCACAACTACCACGATGTGAACCGCATGATGCCTCCGGCCTACCTCGGGGCAGGCAGCGGACTGGCCAACAATTGGGGCTGCTACGGCTGGGGGGCGTTCATTCTGCCTTACATGGAGCAAGGCCCGCTGTATGACACCCTGGACGTCAACACTTCAATACCAGGCATGAGCTTCCGCTGGGAAAACAAAGATCCAGGTGCTCTCACGCGGATTGCCACCTACGTCTGTCCGTCCGATCAAAGCGAACCCGTCAAGTCCCTGGGACACTCGAACTACGTCATGGTGCGCGGACCCGAAAAGGCGGAAGCCCGCACGATCGCCGGTTCGGCCACCGTCGCGGTTCCAGGGGCCTTCGGCGGAAAGGACGACATTGGCGGTGTTGGCATCCTCTTCAACGGGGCTCTCTTCAGTTCGTTCACCGATGGCCTGAGCAACACGCTCGTCATCGGGGAACGCTCTTCCAGCAAGTTTTCACAACAACACCGGACGGACTTCAACTGCGGTGGCGCGCAATGGATCGGAGTCCGGACCCGTGGCAACGTGACCAACTCCCGCCAGAAGGATTTCGTTGCGGCGATCTGGGGCGTGGCTGGATCGGGCCCTAACTCCACATCGGTCGCCCAGGTACCCGCGGGCGTTCCCGACGTCGAAAACAACGAGTGCGCCATCGGCTTTAACAGCAACCACCGCGGTGGCGTGCAGTTCTGCCTCGGGGATGGCTCGGTGCGCTTTATTAGCGAGAACATCAACTACATCGTGGAAGCGGCCGCGACACTCACGGTGAACTCCACGTACGACACATTGATGCTCCGGAACGACGGTAACCCGGTAGGAGAGTTCTAATGCGTTTTGAGTCGTGGGCCCGCGCCGTACCTCTGCTGGTGATTGTGGCGAGCCTTGCGTCCTGCTCACCATCCGGCTTGCCAAAGCTGGAACCCGCACGCGGCAAAGTGTCCCTGGATGGCACACCACTGGCCCAAGCCTCGGTGATGTTTACACCGGTCGACATGGCCACCCGCGCATCCACGGCCATGACGGATGACCAAGGACAATTTGAGTTGTATTTCAACAGCGATAACGCGGGAGTCGCTGTGGGGAAGTACCACGTGACGGTTTCCAAACGGGTGTATTCCGAAACCAATCCGAACGATCCGGGCAAAGAAACCGTTCCGAAGCAGTACCAGGAGTACGGCACGATTGACGTCGATGTCGTGAGCGGCAAGAACGAATTCGACCTCGAATTGAAGTCCAACTGAGCCTGCGGCTGCCTATCAACGCGTGCTGAATCGGCCCAGGCTCTCCTGTACAAAAAACAGGAGGGTCCTGGGTCGTATCGCTTCCGGGTTTTCCTGAAAAACTCGTGCTCATTCCCCATTGGTAATGATTGCGTCACGATCTGAAAATCGGACAATCGTGCCATCCCGCCGCGACCATGCTCGCAGGCTTTGTTCAAATGCCATGTGCCTGTTCGCGCGTTCGCAATTTCCCACCACCTCGTTCTCCTCCAGGGTGAGTCGATGTCCTTCTCCTGTCACTGGCCACGCATCCGCCTAGTCCGCATGTGGATCCTTTGCGTCTTGTTCTCCGGACTGGCAACCGGCCTGCCGGCCACCGCGACGGCTGGGGAGCACCAGTCGCTCTTCAATGGGCGGGATCTCACGGGCTGGCAGGGTGCTCCCGGACTTTGGAGCGTCGTCGACGGTGCGATTGTGGGACAAACCTCCGCCGACCAGCCCCTCACCGCCAACAGCTTTCTCATCTGGCAGGGGGGCGAAACCACTGACATTGAACTGACGGCCAGCGTGCGATTCTCTGGCGTCAACAGTGGGATCCAGTATCGCAGCGCAGAGATCGCGCCCGGCAGCTCGGCGCTGCTGGGATACCAGCTCGATCTCCACCCCAAAGCCGAAAACTACGGCATGCTGTATGCAGAAAAATACGAAAAACGAGGCATCATCGCCCTCCGCGGCCAACAGGTGTTGATCGACGCCGATGGCAAAAAGCAACAAACGGGCAGCCTGCCGACGATGGCGACGATTGATGCCGAGCAATGGAACTCCATTCGCATTCTCGCCATTGGCAATCGGCTGATTCATCAAGTCAATGGCGTCACGACGGTCGACGTCACCGACAATCACCCGGCAGCCCGTTCGTCAGGTCTCATCGGCCTGCAATTGCACGTCGGCGGACCGATGCGGGCAGAGTTCAAAGATCTGAAGTTGCGCACGCTTGATGCTGCACAGCAGGCGGAACTCCTGGCAGGCCTGGCCGCTGCCGCCCCCCCAACGGACTCCCCCGCCGCGTCGCCTACCCCGGCACCCGCCAAGCCAAAGGGGAAGGGAAAGGGCAAGGGGAAGGCAAACACCGAACCCAAGGCGGAGTCGAAACCGGAAGCAACGCCTGTCGAATCGTCTGCCAACGCCACAGAGAACAGTGTCCCGCCCGCGAGCGCAAGCGTGCAACCAGCCGCAGTGA
>JBGSIP010000202.1:0-7428 GCA_041742495.1 Planctomycetaceae bacterium | reverse complement strand
CCTGCACCGCCTGACCGCCACCGCCCGGCGTTGCGCCAAACTGCTGGCTGATCGACGTGCGGGGGCCGCGTTCGGCTCACGCAGCTCGCTTGTTCCAGGTGCCCGCGAGGCCGTGGAAGAATTGCGGTCCGCCATTGAAGAATTCGTGGAGTCCGCTGCGGTACGCTAACGACCTTCTATCCCCTCCGAGGGCGACGAAGAACGATCTCGTCGCCCGAGATTTCGGCTGGCAGTCGGCGGGGGCCTTGTCAGCCAACAGGCGGCGGGGCCGCAAATTGCCTACCATGTTCCAGCTCGGGCGTTGCCCGCCTCTGCGACCGTTTGTCTTAGCGGATTGACGCACTGCCGTGTCCCAGGAACCGTCTCCACTCCCCGATCGCCAGACCACCGCCCGTGCCCCGCTGCGACCTGCGGCGGGAGTGAACGGCTGGCTGGTCGTCGCGTTGCTGGTGTGCGGACTGGTGCTGGCCCTGCAGTCCTTGTGGCCACAGATCACGCCGCTGTTCGATCCCGCGGCAGCACCCCGCCCGGTGGTGGCCCGCGGGAATCTCAGCGACGACGAGATTTCCACGATCGAGATTTTCGAGCAGGCCTCCCGCTCGGTCGTACACATCGTGACGGCTGGCGTTGACGTGCGGCCGGGTCGTTTTCGGATGAATCCGACAGAGGTACCGCGCGGGACGGGGAGCGGATTCATCTGGAATGAAAAGGGCTATATCGTCACCAACTTTCACGTGATCGCCAACGCCACGGTCGCTCGCGTGACGCTGCCCGATGGGACCACGCATGACGCCAAGATCGTGGGGCATGATGAATCTCGTGATTTGGCGGTGATCAAGATTGAGCCCGGGCTGGCACCACTGGTGCCCGTGCAGGTGGGGACGTCGTCTGATTTGCGCGTGGGACAAAAGGTCTTCGCCATCGGGTTCCCGTTCGGTTTCGACCAGACACTCACCTCAGGGGTGATTAGTGGCCTGGGCCGGGAAATTCAGTCGCAGCTCGGGCAGTCGATCCGCAATGTCATTCAGATCGATGCCGCCATCAATCCGGGCAATTCCGGGGGCCCGCTGCTGGATTCCGCCGGGCGGCTGATCGGGATTAACACGGCGATTTTCAGCCCCTCCGGGGCCTTTGCCGGAATCGGCTTTTCGGTCCCGGTCGATACGGTGAACGAAGTGGTGCCGCAGTTGATTCGCACCGGCAAAGTCGATCGGCCCGGGCTGGGCATTCATATTTTCGATCAAAGCCTGGTGGAACGCCTGCAGCAGCGGAGAGTGCTGTCCGAACCCGGCGTGCTGGTGGAAGCCGTGGAACCGGGAGGAGCCGCCGATCGGGCCGGGCTGCGGGGCACCGAATGGAACACGCAACAGGAAATCCGGCTGGGAGACCTGATTGTGGCTGTGGATGGTGTCCGGGTGACGGATCCCAAGGATTTACAGAGCGAATTGGCGGAACATGCGGTGGGGGACACAGTGGAACTCACCGTCTGGCGAGACGGTGAGTACGTCCGCATCCCGGTACCGCTGCAGGTACTGCCCCCTTAGGTGCCTGTTGAACGATGCAAGAACAACCGAGGTGCCACTGGCTTCGCCCAGTATCGTATTCTAGGCAGGGAGAGTCCCACTCGCAGAACCAGTGCCGCCTAGACTGTTGTTATGCTGGCATTGTTCAACCGGCTGTTCGGTGTACGTGAGGGCCCTGAGCGGCCGTCTCTCTATCCCGCCGGCGCCCCATTCGCAAATGTCTGGCAGATCGCCACATACGATGGTCGGAGGAAAAACCTCCGCTTGTCGCAGTCCCGGGGATGGGCTAATAATGTGCATGCTGGAATCGAGGGGTTTCGGACAGTCCGGTGGCACCGGGACGGTCGAAGCCCCCACCTGAATGCCGCCCGGCGAATGTCGCACCGCGGAGTTCTCCCTGGTGTTCCAACTGGGGTGTTCCAACTGGCGTACTCTCGCAGCGTGCCTGCTCGCGAAAGTCTCATTGTTCACGTGTTATTATCGCACGGATGGAATTCGAATCATGCCGACTCGGCCCCGCCGCATTGTCAGCAGCATTTCGGTGTGCTGCCTCATCGTACTTGGCACCACCATTCTCGCCTCGCAGGTCGCTCGACCGGCCCCCTCCGACGAACAGACCGCGCGGATGGTGAGTGAAATGCTGGAGCATTTTCACCTCAATCAGACCAAGATCGACGACAACATTTCCAGCAAAATGCTGGATCGGTTCCTGGAGGAAATCGACCCTCAGAAGCTGTACTTCCTGAACAGCGACATCGAGTACTTCAATCAGTCTCGCACCAAACTGGATGACCAGATCAAGGAAGGGCGCATCCAGTTTGCCTACGAGGTGTTCAACATCTTCCAAAAGCGGATGAATGAGCAACTGGGCAATGGCAACGGGGTTGTGCACACTCTGATCGACAAGCCGTACACCTTCGATGGCAACGATGAGATTGTGGTTGATCCAAAGCTGCTGCCCTGGGCCCGCACGCGCGAAGAACTGACCGCCCGGTGGGAGCAGCGCATCAAGTACAATCTGTTAACGCTGGTGCTGGATGGACAAGCCGAAGCCGAAGCCCGCGAGCGCCTGCACCGCCGCTATCGGCTGTTTGCCACAAGCATGGCTCAAACCGATCAGATGGAGGTGCTGGAGATGTATCTCTCTGCCCTCACCCACACGTTTGATCCGCATTCGACCTACATGTCTCCCAACACCGTCGATGATTTCCAGATCAATATGTCACTGAGCCTGGAAGGTATTGGAGCGGCCCTGCGATGGGAAGACGGGTACACCGTCGTGGCAGAGATCATCAAGGGGGGTGCCGCCGATGAAGACGGCCGGCTGGAAGTCGGTGACACGATCTTGGGTGTTGCCCAGGACAACGACACGGAGTTCCTCGACATCGTAGAGATGAAACTGAACAAGGTGGTGCGGTTCATTCGCGGCAAGAAGGGAACCACCGTCCGGCTGCAGGTGAAGAAGGCCAGCGGCACGATGGCCGAATATGCTTTGGTCCGCAAGTCGGTCGAACTGACGTCCAGTGCCGTGCGCGGCGAAGTGATCGAGGGCCAGGATCGAGTTGGCCGGCCGGCCAAGATCGGCGTGCTGAAGATCCCTTCCTTCTATCACGACTTTGAAAGCGACAAGCGGGGAGCCGAAGCCCGCAGTGCCGCTGTGGACGCCGAGCGGGTGCTGGCCGACTTCCGCCAGCAGGATGTCGATGCGGTGATCGTCGATCTGCGTAACAACGGGGGAGGTGCCCTCAGCGAAGCCATTGCCATCTCAGGTCTGTTCATCGACCAAGGTCCCGTGGTGCAGATCCGGGAGCAAAATGGCCGCATTCAGTCACTGGACGATGAAGTGACCGGCGTGGCCTGGGATGGCCCGCTGGTGGTGATCTGCAATCGGCTCTCGGCCTCGGCATCGGAGATTTTCGCCGGCGTCATCGCCGACTACGGCCGCGGGCTGATCGTGGGCGATGACACCACCCACGGGAAAGGAACCGTGCAAAACGTGATGAACGTGGGTGGCCGGTTGATGCAGGCGTTTGGCGGCGAAAACCGCGGAGCCCTGAAGCTGACGATCCAGCAGTTCTATCGCGTGAATGGGGCCAGCACACAGAATCGCGGTGTGCGATCGGATGTGGTGCTCCCCTCGAAAGTGGCCGAGTTGGATCTGGGAGAATCGTTCTTCGACAACGCTCTGCCGTTTCACGAAATTCGGCAGGCTCCATACCGCAACACCGGCATGCTCACGCAGGAGGTCATTGCCCAATTGCGGACGGCCAGCCAGAACCGGGTGGCGATGAACGCAGACTGGAAGATCGTCTTTGCGGAAATCGAGGCGATTCGCAAATCCAAGGATCGCACGACGCTGCCTTTGAACCGCGAGAAACTGGAGGCTGAAATCAAGGCCGCTAAGGAAACCGAGAAGCTGGGCGAAGAATTGGCCAAGGCTGAATCTGGCAATGGCGACGCTCCTGTGTTCCCCGATGAACTCTACAACGATGAAGTCGTCAACATTACGGTCGACTTGCTCGGCCTGACGAACAACGCGGCCACTGCGGCCAACCGCTAACCTGCCAGGATCGCGTCTCTCTCGACGCCGATCGCTGACTTCAACTTTCCACGGCGGTTCACAGCACCTGGCTGCGAACCGCCGTCGTCATTTGGTTGGGCAACGAGGAACAGCCCTCAGGCATGGGTACGCGGTTGCTGCCACGGTCGAGTGATCTGCGTGCCCCGGGGGTGGCATGGCTGGCTTGCCCAGCCGTGAGGGGATTGTCCGTTCGGCACGGCTGGGCAAGCCAACCGTGGCACCCGGAGACCTGTGCTAGGCGACACTGAGCGATCGGCCAACGACCACGACGTTGATCACGCGGCTGACGGTGTCACGTCTTGGGGGGCAGGGTACCGGCAAAGGTCCAGGCTCGGTCGATCCAGTCGTGCAGCAGCACGTCAGTGGAGATCCCTTCCGGAGTGACCATCACCCAGCCCTGCATCGGTCGGCCGGTGATGTCAAACGCCTTTGCGCCGGGCAGCGCGCGGGCCTCGGCGTCGTGCTCTTTGCCCACGCGTGCGATGAGGTGATCCTTCCAGATACCGACCGCCATGTGACCGCTGCGCAGGAAGCCCAACCCGCCGAACATCCCCTTTTCCTGAAGCTCCGGACGGTTGGCCAGTTGTCGCCGCACGCGGGCGGCCAAGCGCTGATCGAAGGCCATGCTGCCACCTTTGCTTCAACTGGGCCCCGTGAGGCCACCGCTCCGCGAATGGGCTCGCGAACCAATCCTGCGGAGGTCTTGGCGAGGCCGTTTGCAATTGTGATGCGATGACTCGAACGATTCCGCGAACGATCGTCATTGCGGAGGCGGGTGCGGCGCTTACACTGAATGACTCATCTTCACACACTCACCGCTTCGCCGACAAGGGTGCCTGATGCGCTGGAGCCTCACCTGCTGTTTCTGGCTGTTCCTGATCGGCGGACTCCGCGCCGCGGAACTTCCTCGCGGAGTTCGGCAACTCGACTTCTTTGGATACACCGACTGTTTTGCGTTGGAGAACGAAGTCACCCGCGTGGTGTTGTGCCATCAATCGGGGGGCCGCGTGCTGGAGTATTCGCACCGCGGCGTGAATGCGATTGCCCTTGATGAGCGAGGGGAGGGCTGGCTGCCGGGCAATCCCAATCGGCAAGGTGCTGGCACCGGGGGCCGGTTCGATATTGGTCCCGAACAGGTCGTGCCCAAGCGACCACTCTTATGGGAAGGGGCCTGGACCGCCGCGGCGACCGGGCCTTGGACTGTTCTGCTCACCAGTCAGCCCGACGCTTCGACTGGTGTCCAATTGATGCGGCAGTTTGTGCTCGATCCCGCGACCAGTCGGCTGAACGTGACCCAGACCATTCACAACATCACCGCAAAATCCGTGGAATACTGTCACTGGAGCCGCACGTTTGGCGTCTGGGGTGGCGTGGCGGTCTTGCCGCTCACGCGGCCCAGCCGTTTCCCGCAGTCCTATGTGCAGTATCAGCCTGACAAAGCCATTCAACTGCGTCCTGTCGATCCGCATATTGTCGAGCGGGACGATTGCCTCGTGATCGACGCGACACCTGCCCAACCCAAACTCGGGTTTGATTCGATGGCCGGCTGGCTGGCCTATGCGGAGCCGAACCACCTTTTGTTTGTGAAGCAGTTCCCGACAAATCCGGATCGCGTGTATAACGAAGTGGCGGGGCTGACGGTTTCCATCTGGTATCCCAACGAAGCTGTCAACGCCGTGGAACTGGAGCCGATTGGGCCCCGCGAACGGCTGGCTCCGGGTGAATCGGCAGCGTTCACAGAAACCTGGACGCTGCTGCCGTTCATATTCCCCGGCTCCGGCGCAGCAGTTGATGTCCCGGCCGTGCGGAAGCTCGTGGAGCAGCTCCCGGCGATCCCATAACTTTGGTGATCGCGGGGAGGCTGGAGGACGGGACTTGCTCAACACACTGCCGGAAACGGGTGGCAGAATCTAGCCTCCAGAAGGTGGCAGATGCTGTTCGCACCCATCACCTGACAAGCGCCCTCAACCGACACTGCTGGCAACTTGCACATCGCGACAGATGAAGAGTCATTCCGGAATGACTGCGAACTGCACGATGGCAACTACAGCGCCACGCGGACGCGGGTTCCCATCGGCGTTTGCGGCCATAGGCGCCCGGCCGGCATGATCTTCACGGCGGTCACCGGGCACGTTCCGGTTTCTCCGGCGTTGGTCGCCTCGGGGGCGATCGAGACCACGCGCCCCTTCCCTTGAACCCCGCCGGGGAATTGCAGCCGAACCACGTTCCCCACGGCGAAGTGGTGGATTTCGTCAGTCGCGATCTGAGCCGTCACAAACTGGCGGTCGTGATCGAACATTTCCAGCAGCGTCTCACCTGCTTCAACGCGATCTCCCGCCGTCACTCGCACGTCGCAGATTTTGCCATGTCCCCGGGCGGCGATGGACAGACAGTCCGTTTTGGCTTCGAGTTCCTTCAGTGTCTCTTCAGCCTGATACAACCGCTGGGTCGCCAGATCGACACCGACGGCTTTGTGGACCTGAGCAGGGAGCGCAGCGCGGTCTTCTGTCAATGCGGCGAGCCGTTGTTCGTAGAGTTCGAGCTGCGCGCCCAGTACCTCCACACTGTTTTCTGCCGCGCCGTGACGCAGCATGGCAGCGATGTACTGGTCGTCGGGCACCTGTGCCGCTTGCAACAGATTCTGAAACACTTCAGGCGAACCGCCGGCCGTCACGAGTTGCGTGCGTGATTTCAGATAATCATGCCACGCCATGCTTTCCATCTCGGCCAGATACTTGTCCCGAATGACCGTGGACGAGGCGAGCCGCGATTCGAACAGCTCCTCGTCGACGTCCTTGACGCGGGAGGCAATGTCCAGATCGGCCTGGGCCTGCAGTTGCCCCAGTTCCTCGCGGAGAGTCTGCACCTGCGCTGTCGCAGTCAGCAGTCGTTCGTATAGCGCAGAGTCTTCGATGAGACACAGAGGAGCCGCGGGGACCACATCCTGACCAACCTGACACGTCACCTCAGTCACCAGACCATCCTGCGGTGCGCGGAGCGTGGTGCGAACCGAATCGAGCGTGCCCAGATAGGGGTAGCCCTGTTCCGACTCGATCCACATCGCGGTTGCTGTTCCGCTCATCAGTGCCAACAGCGACACAATCACCACTCGTCCCAACATCGACGGCGTGCGTGGCGGGACAATGGAGTCCTGCCAGGTCGAATCGGTTGCGACGCGTGATTTGTCGGACACCATGACCTCCTGCCTCAGATCTGAGTCTGCAGTCCGAGCCGCGCGGTATCGCTGGCAGGCTGGCTGAGACGAATGCGGGAATCAGAAGTGCAACAGGAGACCTGTCGGGTGACTGACCTGAACCGGCGCAG
>JBGSIP010000201.1:0-1531 GCA_041742495.1 Planctomycetaceae bacterium | reverse complement strand
GTGCCCGATTTCAATGTCCGCGTTGGGCACACCACCTGTGCGAACGCAACGCAGAAAGTCGTCGACATGATCGGATTCCGCCGAACTGCCGGTCACCTCGCGTACGAGCTTGTTCTGCAAATCGTAGATGCGATACCCGACATCAAACACTTCCATCGTTCCATTGTCTCCATGGAACGTCACACCGAAGGCCGAACCGCCTGGTCCCCAGGGGGACCAACTGAGTCCTTCCCAGGTGATGGCTCGAGCCCCGAATTCGAACGCGACCATGTGTGTATCGGGCGTCTCTTGATCGTCTTCAAACCGATAATGACCGCCGGCTGATGTCACCCGCGTCGGAAATTCGACCCCCAGCCCCCAGCGCGCCAGATCGAGTGCGTGCACGCCGTTGTTGCCCAGCTCACCGTTACCCCAATGCCAGTGCCAATGCCAGTTGTAATGAATCACGTTGTCGCGAAAGGGCTGCCTGGGCGCGGGTCCTTGCCAGAGCTCGTAATCCAGCCAGGCCGGTGGGTCGCCCTGCACTCCGTGACCGATGGAGGTGCGACGACTGCGATACCACGACCGGGCATAACGGACTTCGCCGATCTCGCCAGCACGCAGACAATCCACGGCGGCTCGGATCGGACCCCAGCTCCGGCGTTGTGTTCCGGTGGTGACGATCTTCGCATGACGCCGCGCCGCGGCCACTGCCCATTCGCCTTCCTGAGCGTTGTGGCTGCACGGTTTCTCGACGTACACATGTTTGCCGGCAGAAACGCCAAGAATCGTGGCTGGCGCATGCCAGTGATTGGGAGTTGCCACGATCAGGACGTCGATTTCAGGGTCATCCAGCGCGTGCCGGAAATCGGCAGTGCCTTGCGGTGCACGGCCCTGTTTCAGCGACACTTCGCGAACGGCCTTCTCCAGCGCGCGCGAGTCCACATCGCAAATCCGCGTGACGGTGACTGCCGGCCGATCACAGAATGCCAGAGCCAGATGAAACCCGCGGTTATTCACCCCCATCACCGCAACGCGCAGCGGACGAGGTGTTTCGGCGGCCGGTTCTTGACTCCATACCCCCAGGCCTTGAGCGGCCCACACAGCGCCCGCGGTGGCCTGCACAAACGTCCGACGACTCATGGCTCGTGTCATGCCCTCACCCTCCCAAAGGCCCCATCAGAAGCCCGCTGGTAGCGCCTGTCAAGAGTATGCCGGCCCGGTCCCAACACCAACTCGTCGCGATTGGCCCGTACAGCAAACCGGAAGTCGACGAGCGCGGCCCACTCTCACTTGCACTCGTGGTATCATCAAGGCCTCGGCCGTCCCCCTGTTTTCGCCGAATTCAAGGTCTCTCGTTGCACCATGCCGAAAACTACCTGGAGTCTGCGTCTGACGGGCATGCTACAGATGCTGCTCTTGTTGGGTGCGGCCTGCCTGGTTCCCGACAAACAGCCCTGGTGGGTGTACGGGGCAGTCGGATTTGTGTGGCTCCTGTTTTTTTTGGCGAGTGTGGAGCTATTTCAGGGGCGCCCGATCGGCATCCGCGTCA
>JBGSIP010000200.1:0-8278 GCA_041742495.1 Planctomycetaceae bacterium | reverse complement strand
TCCACCACGGTGGGGGTCGCCTGCGCGGCAACCGTGGTCGCGATGCATGCACAGGATCGACGCGTCGGCATCGCCGCGTGGGTGGCAACCGCCATCATTGGTACCGCCGCCATGATCGCCGGAGCCCGGCACGTGTGAGGCAGCGTTCGGTTGAATCTGTGCTGCAATTTGCTCAGGCCGGCTTGGTTCATCGACAACGAATGTCGTGGTAATGCCGTCAGTTCACATTGTTGATTCCGGCTGCCGCGGTGAATTCCTGCTGTCGCGACATTCGCAGCTTCTGGTTCGCGCTGGGACACACATCTCGCTGAGCGAGCGGCGCGACACGGCAATACGTTGGCGGGGTAACTTCTGCCCCTGAAGAATTTCGAGTGGCAAGACATCCATCACGTACCGCGCTGAATCTGTCGTAGCAGTAGCAGCACGATCATGGCACCTAGAACAGCGCCGATGAATCCGACTGGCTGAATGCGGTCGAGAGGGCCGCCGAACAACAGGTGCGCAAAGAGTCCTCCGACGAAGGAGCCGATCACGCCAAGTGCCACCGTACCCAGACAGCCGAGGGTGTCGCGGCCCGGCACAAAGAGGCGGGCCAACGCGCCAGCCAAGAGCCCGAATACACACCAACCGAGAATGTTGCCAAGCATGGATGTTCTGCTTCAATCGGGGGGAGTGAGCGTTTCGCCAGGGTTGATTTCCATCGCGAACCAAAGCACTACTCCCATGCCGTAGTTCGTGTCTGCCGTTGGCGTGACGATCGACAAGGGTCGTTACGACTCGACGGGCCGACAGGCGTAGGCTTCGCGCAACTCGCAAATGTTTTCATACGCTTTCTGCACGAGCTCGTAGTGATTCTGCAATGCGATGTGGATCACCTGTCCGACCGAGGCTTCCAGGATGCCTGCATAGGCACGGCAGATTTCCGCTTCTGCCACCTCAACCTCAGCGAGGATGACCTCAGGTGATCCCTGTGTCACTAGTGCGCGAATCGCCAGCCAAGTGCGATGGACTATGCCCGCCGTGGTCCCATCTGCGGGTGCGGCGGCACCATTCCACTCCACATAGTCACGCAATTCCGACGCCATCGCAGATCGCTCGAACGCCAGTTCCCGGAACATCGCCGAGAGGTTGGGATCGCTGACATCGTCAGCGGCCTCTTCGTATCCGTTGTAGGAGTCGGTGTTGGCGCGGATCAGCGACTGCAACTGGGTAATGACCGTTTCAGACAGCGTGACACTCAGGGTAGTGGCCATGACTCCGTTTCACTTCCACAGCTGTGATCACGCTCCCGAGGCTCACCGGGTGAGGCTGGAGACGTCGATCGGTAAGGATGTCAGAATCGCGCCAGGACCGGCCGGAATCGCCATGCTCCCTGCGACGCAGTATCAACTTTTGCAAAGGGTGTGCCGTCACAAGGCGAATTCCAGTGAGGGAGTCCGAAGTGCGGCCGAGCCGGCATTTCTGCGTGCGGGGTAGAGAGTGTCTCGCCAAGGGTAAACCCTGCGCAACAGGGGCCAATTTCCCGAGAAATCGCCCCTGAAAGCTGGCTGAGCCAGGTCGAGTTGTGATTCCCAACCGACCATGCCGGTCGGTTCGCAGTCGTCGACGGCCCCGAGTCCGGGTTGATGGACGATTGACGCCTGCTGCCTGTTTCCACACAGTGTGCGCGATAGCTGGCGAGCGTCAGACCGGGGCGCATGCCACTCATTGCGTCGCTCAAGCCGAGTCGTCCAATTCCCCCCTTTGACGAGTGAACTGTGCCCGCGGTCCACGTTGAGCTTCCGCTGAATGAACGGGCCCCTTTGGTGGTGTGGGGAGGCGGACCGTCTGCTCGCTTCTATCGCGAGTGCAGTCTGCGCAGTGGCGGCACACCGGCCTGCGCGGCCACACTCGCCGACTTGCCGAAAGCCTGCTTCACCGATCACACGAGCCCCAGTGTGTTGATTGCCGCAGACGGCGTATTGCTGATGGAATTGTTGGACCGATTGCCACGCGAAATGCCGCGCAAGCTGCGAGTGCTCATTGATGTGCCGACGCTGATCCAGACTCCAGATTCGGCGTGGACGACGTTGCTGGCCGCAATGGACATCGAGCTACTGGCGGCGGAATTCGCCGATCACGACTGGTGGTCTGCCCAGGCAGCAATTGCCAGTGGAGAAGCCGCACCGCCCTGGCATGTTGAGCTGGTCACCAATGGTGCGGGACGGCCGGGGACGACGATCTGGCAGTCGACACTTCCGCAACTTGTGTGTGGTGCCGTTGGACTCTTACCGGCGGAGATCGTACGCGTCGTGTCCACGGGAACAGACGATGTCGCCCAGGTGTGGCTGGCTTGCGCCGATGGCTCGACGGCCAGCCTGCTGGTGAATGGGCGCGCTCATCACGAACGACTGGGGCGATGGCTGATCTCGTCGCGGCACCTCACGTGGACCGGTGGGGCCCGGTTTGAAGAACTGCCGGATGGCGAAATTGCCGAGTATCCGCCGGCCATCGTGGAGCGCGGAGGGAAAGATTTGTCATCCCTGAGCGTGTGGTCGGAATTCATCGATCGCCCGCATCGGCTGCGTGGCGAAGCCCTGCCGGCACTTGCGGCCTGTCTGCGGCAGGTACAGGCCGCCGCACCGCCACCCAAGTGATTCCGCTGACACCGGATTGCGTTGAGTGGCAAGCGCCGTGTGAGTATTCGCCGTACTGTCGAGCGCCATCGCGGCGAATCGACTCCGCTCGTGGGTTACAGTTTCTGCACCAGAAACAGGCGCGGCGAGAGCCGTGCGCGGACGGCGTCCGCGGGTGGATCGGAGGGTTGTCCGGCTAGGTCCGGGATTCCGTCATGCACGCTGATCAGGGCTTGTGGCAGTGCGTGAAGTGCGTTCGCCACGGCTTGTGCTTCTTCCCAACCGCCGGGGTGTCCGCGGTAGGCCAGGACAGACAACCAGCCTTCCGGCTGCAACAGCTTCCACACGGCTTGGAGAGCCAGAATGGTGGTGCTGCTGGTGGTGACAATCTCCTTGTCGCCGCCGGGGAGGTAGCCGAGATTGAACATCGCCAACGCAATGCGGCCCTGTCGCTGTGGCGGTACGAGTTGGTCGAGTCGGGCGTGCGAAGCGTGATACAGGGTCACATTGTGGCAGCCGGCGGCCGCCAGTCGCTGGGCGGTCGCAGCGATGGCGGGGGCCTGAATGTCGCAGGCGTCCACATGGCCTCCCGGACCGACAAGTTGGGCCAGAAACAGCGTGTCGTGGCCGTTCCCCGCAGTGCCGTCGACGGCAAAATCGCCGGGTGACAAGGTGGCTGCCGCGTATCGATGAGCCAGTTCCGTCAGATTCTTCACTGCCGACCTTTCCCCGCGTGGTCACCGCCACAAAAAACGACGTTGGTGCCGGACACCCTTGGCCTCACCCGCTACAATTCCAGAAGCCTCGTCAGCGGCGTCTCCGAACTTGCGCGGGGGTGTCTCGCCTTGGGCGTGGTGCGCGGATATGGCGCAGGTCAGGCCACGTGAAATTTCCGGTGCCTCACTCCGGTCACCGATGATTTTGTATCGATTTTCGACGGGATAAGCTCATGAACTCCGCCACCGACGTTGCGGCCCCCCTGGGAACCGCCAGCTCGCAGGTGCCCGACGCGCAGGGTCGCTTTGGGCCCTATGGCCGACGCTTCGTGCCGGAAACCCTGATGTTTGCTCTCGACCAGTTGGTGGAGAATTATCAGCAGGCACGGCAGGATCCTGCGTTTGAGCAGGAACTCAACGGGCTGCTCAAGACGTTCGTAGGTCGCCCGAGCCCACTGTACTTTGCCGCCCGGCTGACACGGCATTGCGGTGGGGCGCAGATCTACCTCAAGCGGGAAGATCTCAATCACACCGGTGCCCACAAAATCAACAACACCATTGGCCAGACGCTGCTGACGCTGCGGATGGGCAAGCGGCGAGTGATCGCGGAGACGGGCGCGGGACAGCATGGCGTGGCGACAGCCACCGCCTGTGCCCGCTTTGGCCTCGAATGCGTCATCTACATGGGTGAAGAGGACATTCGGCGGCAGAAGCTCAACGTCTTTAACATGCGCACGATGGGGGCCGAAGTCCGGCCGGTCACGTCGGGCTCGCGCACGCTGCGCGATGCCGTCAATGAGGCCATGCGCGATTGGATGGCGTCGGTGCAGGATACGCACTACATCCTCGGGAGCGTCGTCGGCCCGCATCCGTTCCCCATGATCGTGCGAGATTTCCAATCCGTCATTGGGACAGAGACGCGTGCCCAGTGCCTGGAAGAACTGGGGCGACTGCCGGATGAAGTCATTGCCTGCGTGGGCGGGGGCTCCAATGCCGCCGGTATGTTCTATCCGTTTGTCGATGATCATTCCGTTAAGCTGGTGGGCGTGGAAGCGGGTGGCCGCGGGCCAGCGGCAGGCGAGCACGCCAGTCCCCTGACTTACGGCCGACCGGGCATTCTGCACGGCAGCTACAGCTACGTCCTGCAGGACGAAGATGGCCAGACGATGGATGTCCATTCCGTGTCCGCCGGGCTCGATTATCCGGGAGTGGGCCCCGAGCACAGTTATTGGAAAGACACACAGCGGGTGGAGTACACAGTCGCCAATGACAAGGAAGCCCTGTCCGCGTTTCGGTCATTTGCCCGCTTGGAAGGGATTCTGCCTGCTGTGGAATCGTCCCATGCCTTGGCACACGTCCTGAAGGTGGCCGGTCAGCGGCCCAAGGATCATGTCATGGTGATCTGCCTGTCGGGACGCGGCGACAAGGACGTCAACGAAGTTGCCCGGCTGCTCGATCTGGAAATGTGACCGCGGGAGGCTTGCAACGCCGCCAGGGTCCGGCCGGGAATGGGCTCGCTCGCCCGCCCTGTTTGGGGCCAGAGGCGGGGACGCGGCGGTTGTGGTATTCTCTGTCGCGTGGGTCTGTTCTGCAGTGGGCCGCGGGGGCTTGTCTGAGGCGACGACCCGGAACATTCCGGCCGAAAGCCGACCCTGCGGTGATCTGCGGAGACCCTTGCTGTGACGACCGAAATTTTGACCCCCATCACTGAGGCCTTCGCTCGTCGGACGTCGGCTGGACAGATGGCGTTCATCCCTTTTTTCACGGCTGGGGACCCCGACGCGGAGACCTTTCAGCGGCTGCTGCGCGAAGCGGCAGCCAAAGGGGCCGACATCATCGAGGTGGGCTTTCCTTACAGCGACCCCATTGCCGATGGCCCAGTGATTCAGTCGTCATATACGCGCATGCTGCAGGCGCGGATTACCGTCGATGCCATTTTTGAGATGGTCGCCAAGGTTTCCGATCTGAAGCCGCCGCGAGTGGCGATGGTGTCGTATGCGATCATTTTGCGGTACGGCTCCGAACGATTCTGCCAACGGGCGGCTGCCGCGGGATTCAGCGGACTCATTGTCCCCGATCTGCCCGCCGATGAAGCAATGGAGTTTCGCCAAACAGCCGTGGCCACACGACTGGATCTGATCCAGTTGCTGGCCCCGACCTCCACGCCGGAACGAACTGCACATCTGCTCGAAGTCTCTTCGGGCTTCGTGTATTGCATCGCCGTGGCAGGAACGACTGGCGTGCGGACCGAAATTGCCTCCAATCTGTTTGATCAGCTGCGGACCGTGCGACGACAAACGCGGCTCCCGCTGGCCGTGGGCTTTGGCATCAGTCGGCCAGAACACGTCGACCCTCTGCGGGGCTTGGCGGATGGCGTGATCGTGGGTTCTGCGGTCGTCCGCCTGATTGAGCAGAGCCTGCATTCCTCGGCGGCTCCACGCGAACTGACGACCCAGGTGGGGAACTTCCTGCAGTCGATGGCCGAACGCTGCCATCGCCGAGCCAACGGGACATAGCACCGCGCGCCCGGTGTCGTGGTCTGACTTTTGTTATGTGTCAGGCATCGTCAGGGTCACGTTCCCTTGGCATGAGCACGTCCATCAACGTGGCAGGCAACGCGGAGCCAGACGGTCACATTGAGTGCCACTGCTGGCTTGTCGAGCAGCGTGAGCAACGGACTGGCGTGAGCCAACATCGAACACTCTCCGATCTCCTGCTGTGCCGGAACGTCATCGTTTCCGATCGCCAGGTCACCTCAAGTACAGGCTGACCGACAAATCCCCTCACGGCTCGACGAGCCAGCCGTGGCCCCCCGCGATCTACGATGGCTGACAAAGAGCGGTGGACGAACTGGTAGGTCAGGCTGTGCCTGACGCCATCGGGTCACTAAGTGAGTCAGCCCCCCTTCGGCCGGTGAGCGACACGTCTCATGCATCTCCGTGACTCTGTGGCTCCGTGAGATCATAGATCCTGTCCCGAAGGCACTGTTCACCGGGCCGCCGGTAACCATCTTTGAATGCAGAGTCAGCGCGACTGGCCTCGTTCGCTCCTCGTTGGTTCTCACGGAGCCACAGAGCCACGGAGAAAGATTCACTCGTCTGGACTGGTCTGTTTATTGCTATGTGTCAGGCATCGTCAGGGTCACGTTCCCTCGGCATGAGCACGTCCATCAACGTGGCAGGCAACGCGGAGTCAGACGGTCACATTGAGTGCCACTGCTGGCTTGTCGAGCAGCGTGAGCAACGGACTGGCGTGAGCCAACATCGAACACTCTCTGATCTCCTGCTGTGCCCGAAAGTCATAGATACCGATAGCCGGGTCACCTCAGACACAGCCTGACCGACAAATCCCCTCACGGCTCGACGAGCCAGCAGCCCGTGCCTGATGCAACGGTTCAACATGGCATGACGCCGGGCACGAAACGGGGCGCAGGGACATGGCGTCACGCACAGCCTGACCTACCGACGCCAGGTTCAGGTGACCACAATGGTGGCTGGTAAAACGAGTTTTGTGGACCGCCGCCTTCCCGGCGCTGCCAACTGCTGCGGCAAGATGTCCAATTCGGATCGATTCCTGTTTCGTCATCTCGCCCGCGGACTTAAACTGGGAGATTGGAAGCTCACCTCCCATTGACCAGGTGGCAGCGACTCGCACTCTGAAGGAGATGCCATGATCAAACGCGTACTTGTTGGACTGGGCGGCTCAAGTCACACGATGAGTGCCATTCAACACGCCATTGAACTGGCGCGGATGAATGGTGCACAATTGACGGGCGTGAGCATCATGGACGAAGCGCGGCTGACCGACCTGTTTTCCTTGAAGGTCGAAAAGTCGCTGCTGATGCAGGACTTGGCCCAGGACCGTGTCGAACAGGCACGATTGGAACAGACGCTGGGGCGGCAGGAGTTTCAGCGTCTCTGTTCGGAAGCAGGGATCGACTTCCAGATCCACCTGGAGAGCGGCGAGCCATTTACGCGCCTGATCGAAGAAGCCAAGTACCACGACCTGATGGTGTTTGGCCTGCGCGGTATGTTCGAGTTCGACGTGATCCCCGATCCGCAGGATTATTTCATCCAACTGGTCAGCGCGGGGGTGCGGCCCATTTTGACCGTGGCCCACGAATACAGGGCCGTGCAGACCGTTGTCGTGGCGTACAGCGGCTCGATGGAATCTGCCAAGGCCATGAAGCGTTTCGCCCAGTCACGTTTGTGGCCCGATGCCAAGATCAAAGTGCTGTCGTTTGACGACGGATCGGGAGACGCCGGGGAACGAGTGGCCAAGGCGGCGGAGTATTTGCGGCTGCACGGGTTTTCTGTCGACGCCGAGGTGCTGCCGGGCAATCCGCGGGAACTGCTGCTGACCTATGCCGAAGGGGCCAAAGCGGACCTGATTGTCATGGGGAACAGCGGCCGCAGCCTCATCCTGCGGAAGATTTTTGGTGAAACCGCGATGCACACCGTGCGGCACAGCCACATTCCGCTATTTCTGGCTCAATAGCAGACTCTGGCCGGACGCCATCGCGCGTTGCCGCCGCACAGTCTCGCGCCGTGCGGCGGCAAACCATTTTTTATCGCGATGCGGTCCTGCGATGGTGGCAATTTCCAGATGGTGATTTCAGAATGCCGGGCTGACGGCGCACATTTTCTCGCGCCAGGGTCCCGTTTCTGAATCTGCTGTCTGGAAGGTGTGCTGAATCATGTCCGCCCACGCTGCCGCCAAGGGAAACCACCCCGCTTCGTCCGCTGCCCCGCTGCCGGATGCCGCTGGTGCGGGGGGGATGCCGCAGGTCATTCTGAGTGCCTTTGGTGACGAAGGCGCCAATACCCGTTCGGCCGTCGAACAGATGGCCGTGCTGGCCGCACTGGGGCTGCGGTATTACAGCCCGCGCTTCATGGACGTGCATGGCAATGGCCAGATCCGTCACGTGGTCGATCTCGATCCGGCCGA
>JBGSIP010000199.1:0-2347 GCA_041742495.1 Planctomycetaceae bacterium | reverse complement strand
TGAGCGGCAATATTGGACCGCCTTGTTCGTCGCAACGCATGTTCGTGGCCTCCCTGCCTGTTGCTGCGAGGGAACTAAGTCGGGCCACACGGCGCAGTGACAGTGACAGTGTCAGTGTGGCCCCCCCCCGCGGTTGTTGAGGTCTTGCCGGGGTCGTGCACGCGACTGGCGACGTTCAATGCAGCGCGTCGAAGTTCTGCATGAAGTAGGCGTAGTTTTCCCAGCTCTTGATCCGCAGAATAATCTTCCGTACCAGCGCAATGGCGTGCAAATGGTGCGTGTAGATCGCGACGCTGGCTTTGGAACCAATCGGCAGTTTGAGGGCTGCGACGTCCGCGCCATATTCGAACAGGACGGGAATGCTGTTGGGCGCGGCCGCTGAAGTGGCCGACTGGATCTGCCCATTGCCGATCAGTTGTCCTTCCGGAGTCACATTCAGCACGCGGGCCACTTTGACTGGAAATACGCGGCCGGGATACGCCGTGAAGGCCACTTCCGCCTCGAGTCCCGGTTCAATGCCTCCCAGTGCGTTCTGGGCAAACGTAGCCACCAGAAATCGCTCCCCGTCAGGGACAAACAGCATGGCCGAGGTGGGCGAAAACGGCGTTGCCATTTGGCCCGGCCGTAAAGCGATGTAGGTCGGAAAACCGTCTGTCGGAGCACGCACTGTCGTCTGATCGAGTTCCCATCGCTTGCGATCCAACTCGGCGGTGGCCTGACGGACTTCGGGGTTGAGTCCATCGACTTCGGCGTCCCGCGCCAGGCGGGCTTCCAGTTCCTGAGCGGCTGTGCGGTTGACTTCTTCGCGGATGGCTTTGAGGCGATCGCTGCTGGACCGCAGTGTTTCTTCGGCGGAACGCGCTGCATCCTGTGCTTGTGCCAGTTCGGCCTGCAGACCATCGACTTCAGCCGTCACGGCCTCAACTTCCGACGAGGTGAAGACGCCGGTTTTCTCCAGGTTGAGGACCCGCGCGAGGTTCTCCTGGGCGGGAGTCAGTCGGGCTCGGACGGCGGTGATCCGCGACTGGGCAATTTCCAGCGCAATCCTCGCTTGCCGATCGAAATCCGATTCCGAAACCAGCAGCGTCGCCCGCGCCGCCGCGGTGGCCGCCTCCGCCGATTTCAGCCGTGCATCAAGCTGAGAGACCTTGGTGTTGGTGCCTGCGAGCGCGGCTTCCAGGCGTTCGACGTCGAGTTGGTAAGGAGTCGCTTCGAGGCGAAAGAGCACATCGCCGGCTCGTACGGGAACGTCGGCCTTCACCGGCACGTCAATCACCCGGCCCCGCACTTGCGGAACCACTTGAGTGATCACGGCGTACAGGCGTCCGTCATGACTGACCGGGTGGCAGATCGACAGCACAATCAACAGACTGAACAGCATGACCAGTCCGCCCAGCACTGCCGTACACACCGTATAGGTGGTGATGGGGACCAGTCGGAACTTCTTGAAAATCAGCCAGCAGCCCACGCCATACGTGCCCAGAATGAGTTCGATCACGACAGTTTTCCTGCTGATTGGGGCGCGGACGAGCGTTCACTCTCCAGCCGTTGCAGCCGGGCCTCCAGACTCGCCACGCGTTGTGACCAATCGGCCTGCGAGGCTTCCTCGCTGACCGGCGTGTGTCCGGCCGGCTGATGAGACAGCGCCCAGAGGAACACGATGGGCCAGAGGGCATGCAGCGTAAACAGGCTCAGCCAGCAGGCGACATAGATGGCGTCCTGCTGCGGGTGATTTCGGTGCTTGGCGGCCTCGTAGGGCAATTCGTGAATATAGATAAAGGCATAGAAGCCGACGACAATCACGATCAGGATCATCGTCAAGGCAAAGTAGTCGAGAAACATCGGCAGCCCCCTCCGCAGCGTCAAGCAGTCCCACGGGTCACTCCGCGGCACCGACACGTGGAACGCGTTTCTTCGTAGCCATTGGCAACTTCAGAGTGTATGGACTCCTGCCTCACCGTCTATTCCCTGCGGTGAATTCTTGACGCTGCCGCCGAGTCTCCTCGTGATCGGACTCTCGTTCTGGCGCGGACGGCCGCGGCCATGTTGCCGGAATCGGAGCACGGCCGCGTTCGCGGCGACTCCTCCAAGTCAGTAAAACTTCGCGTCTGGGGCACGCGTGCCCAGCCGAGCGCCGTGTCCGCGAGGCAGTGCCATCCTCAGTGCAGAGTCGTTGTTCGCCGATCGACGCGACAATGGCGGGCACGTCTGAGGGGCAGCCAGACCCTGTGAGGTCGACCGACTTCACTCGACTCAAACTGCGAACCAGGTCATTGTGAATCCTGTGACTGCGGACAGCCAGAACTATCCCCTGACGCTTGAGTTCTATGTCGATCCGTATCTGGCC
>JBGSIP010000198.1:0-13414 GCA_041742495.1 Planctomycetaceae bacterium | reverse complement strand
CGAACGGCGGCTTCGTGCTGCTGCGAGCAGGTGCGCCGTCGTATTCTGTGACAAAGGCATCAAAGCTCATGGACCGCGTGCTGGTTGGCATGGTGGTGGGCGGAGCCGAAAAGGAACCTCCGACCGCAGCACCTGGACCAGCAAGGGGAGCCGCACCGGCAGGCATCTGAGCGCCAGCGGGAATCACCTGCGAGGCGACCGCGGGCGTCGCGTCTTCGGTGGACGTCGTGGCAGGGGCGGTCGCAGCGACTGATTTCTCACTGCGGAAGAACGGCAGCTTGCGTGTCCCACCCAGGCACCCGGCGGCTGTGCCGCCCAGCAGCCCGATCAAGGCCAGCCGAGCAATCTGCTGGCGAGTGCGCTGTGAAATGTCGAATGCCCACATGGCTCGTCCCCCCACGTCGAATCCTCCTGCGCGGGCGCTGTCGGCGGCATTGCGCCTCAGCAGGCGCAGCGTGCTCTCGTACGCCTGAGCAGGCACGGTGTGCTCTCGTGCGCCTGAGCAGGCGCCGTGTTCTCCACTGCACCAAAGCGGGCGCACTGTTCCCCAGTTCGGATATCGGCGCGTGAGGATTGACCACTCAAGTCGAATCTAACGATTATGACGGCTGTAACGCGGATGGCAGTCCGCGCAAACAAAGCCCCTACCGCGGGACAGGAAACGCCAGATGTCCGAGCCGTCACCGGCAGTCGAGTCGCCACTTCCGCCGTGGGTAGCCGATCTGGCAGACCTTGCGCCGGTGGCGTGCCCGTGCGGCACCGCCCGGCGAGCCTTTGCGGAACTCCCGTTTGCACCGGGAACGATCCACCTGACGGAGATCTCAGCGGAGGCTCGGACGCACTATCACCGTCATCTCACAGAGACGTATTACGTTCTCTCTTGCGCTGACGATGCCCGACTGGAGCTGGACGGTGAAGTGGTCCCCTTGCGGCCGGGGCGGGCGATTGTCATTCGGCCCGGGGTCCGACACCGGGCGGTCGGTGCCGCGACGATTCTCAATATCGTGTTTCCCAAGTTCGACCCTGCCGACGAGCACTTCGATCCGTGAGCGGGGTGCCCCACCCTGGGTGGTGACGCGATTCGCGACGGACGGCAATGCATTTGGCAGCCGCGGCTGGCGACGGGCGGCAGGGCTGGATGCACTTCCTGACGCGCCGCGGCAGTGGACCGGCTTCGGCAAACCTCAACTGTTGGGGGGCCGGTAAACCACGCTGAGAATTGCCTTCGTTCGTCAGGAATGCCCGGTGCACCACGTGGCCGATCGCACAGACTGGGCAGTGACAGCGACATTTAAGCGATTTATTAATAAGACTTTGCGCCGATTTTTGTGACGTCTGCTGTGTTGTGCGGAAGTGCGACAATTCGGCCAGTTCAAAAATTGACGGCGAGGCCCGGCGACGGTATCATCTTCAGTCCTGCTAATACTCCCTATGGGACTGTATCTGGGCTGGTGATGGAACTGCGGAACCTGGAAATCTTCTGTGATGTCGTCTCGCGACGCAGCTTCTCCAAGGCTGCTGCCGCCCGGGACGTCACACAGTCTGCGGCCAGCCAGGCGGTGAAGACGTTGGAGACTTACCTGGGGATCGAACTGCTGGACCGCTCGACGCGTCCGTTCCATTTGACCCCGGCGGGTGAGGTCTACTTCGACGGTTGCCGGGATGTGCTCGAACGTTTGCGCCGGGTGGAAGACCGCGTGCGCAAATGCGACGGGCAGGTCTCGGGGCATGTGCGGGTGGCGGCTATTTTTTCGACCGGGCTGCTGCAGATGAATCACTACGTGCGCCAGTTGCGGGAGCGCTTTCCGCAGGTCGAAATTGCGATCGACTACTGCCAACCCGATGCCGTCTACAGCCGGCTGCGTCGTGACGAGGCCGACGTGGGTCTGGTGTCGTATCCGCGGGGGAATGGGGATCTCGAAGTGATCCCGTGGCAGAATCAGCCGATGGTGCTGGTCATGGCCCCCGATCATCGTCTGGCCCAGGCCGAGCAGGTACGTCTGAGTGACATTCAAGGCGAGCCGTTTGTGCATTTCACTTCCGATTTGCGGATTCGCCGCGAGATTGAACGGGGCCTGCGCCGCGCGGGGATCGATGTGGAAACGGTGTACGAGTTCGACTCGGTCGAGCACGTCAAACGGGCCATTGAAATTCGCAGCGGGATTTCGATCCTGCCGCTGGTGACCGTGGAGCGTGAAGTGCAGTTCGGCACGCTGAGCGTGTCCGAGATGGCAGATGCGCAATGGTTCCGCCCGTTGGGCGTGGTGCATAAACGGGATCGGGCATTGACGTCCGCAGCGGCGGAGTTCGTCAATCTGCTCATGAGGGACAAAGACGCCGCCCCTCCGGAGGGGGGCGGTTGACGTCTTTGCCAAGGGGCCGCGGGTGACCACCCGTCGCGACGTGAACCGCAGACGAGCAGCCCTTGGCGCAGGCCTTTTCGACGAATCCACGACCGGCAAGTGAACCTTGCGGCGTAATACAGATCAATTCGCTGTGGCGGCACTGCGGGACTCCTGTCGCACTCGGCAGCCCGCTCCGCCTGGCACCTGATGAGTCTCAGAAAGCAGTACACGATGCCGCCATTCATTCCGCCCACATCGACGGACGTGTTTCGCCCCCTGTCGGGGTATCCGCGTGCGAACGGGCTGTACTCGCCGGATTACGAGCACGACAACTGCGGAGTCGGTTTTGTCGCCCACATCAAGGGGGAACGTTCCCACCAGATTGTGGATGACGCCGACCGCATTCTGCGGCACATGGACCACCGTGGGGCCTGCGGGTGCGAAGAGAACACGGGGGACGGCGCTGGCATGCTGACGGCGCTGCCCGACGAGTTTCTGCGCGCCGTCTGCCAGGAGGAATTGGGGCTGACGCTGCCAGCGGCAGGCCAGTTTGGCGCCGGCATTGTTTTTTTGCCGCAAGACCCCGCCTTTCGCGAACAGTGCAAGGCTGTTCTCACACAGACCATTGCCGAGCAAGGTCAGCAGTTGATTGCCTGGCGACCGCTGCCGGTCGACCCGGTGACGTCCAACATCGGCCCGTCTGCCCTGCGCTGCATGCCGGCGATGGAAATGCTGCTGGTGGGAGCCGCTGACGGGCTGGACCAGGACGCGTTTGAACGGCAGTTGTTTGTGATTCGCAAGGTGGCCAGCCACAAGCTGCGGGACGAATCCCACCACGATCAGGCCTTGATGTTCTATGTCTGCTCACTGTCGACCAAGCTGATCATTTACAAAGGGATGCTGACGTCGCACCAGGTGCTGCCGTACTTCAAGGATCTGCAGGACTCGCGCTTCACCACCCATCTGGCGATGGTGCACTCGCGATTTTCGACCAACACGTTCCCCAGTTGGGACCGGGCTCAGCCCTGCCGGTACATGGCCCACAACGGAGAAATCAACACCGTCCGCGGGAACAAGAACTGGCTCTCCGCCCGTCAGGGGGTGATGTCCAGCCCGCTGTTTGGTGACGATCTCCACAAGCTGTTCCCCATCTGCGAAGACCACTGCTCGGACTCGGGTTCGTTCGACAACGCGCTGGAACTGCTGGTGCACTCCGGTCGCCGACTGCCCGAAGCGATCATGATGATGATCCCCGAAGCGTGGCAGAACCATCATGCAATGCCCGAAGACAAGCGGGCGTTTTACGAGTTCTACTCGGCCTTGCAGGAACCGTGGGATGGCCCGGCTTCCATTTCCTTCACCGACGGCCAGTTCATTGGCGCTGTGCTGGACCGCAACGGTCTGCGGCCCAGCCGGTACTACATCACGCATGACGACAAGGTCGTCATGGCGAGCGAAGTGGGCGTGCTGGACATTGCTCCGGCCAATGTCCGGGTGAAGGGGCGGCTGCAACCCGGCAAGATGTTCCTCGTCGATTTCGACGCAGGCCGCATCATCGATGACGAAGAACTGAAGCACACCATTGCCAACGAGCGCCCTTATCGCAATTGGGTCGAGCGTCAGCGGCTGTTGCTCAAGGAACTCCCGCCGGGCGAGATCCCCGCCGATGCCTCTTCGGAGAACGAACTGCTGGCCAAGCTGCAGGCATTTGGCTACACCACCGAAACCATGCAGTTCATGCTGCTGCCGATGCTCAAGGAAAAGCGTGACCCGGTCGGTTCGATGGGTGACGACACAGCACTTGCGTGCCTGTCCGACAAGCCGCGCATGCTGTACGACTATTTCAAGCAACTGTTCGCCCAGGTGACCAATCCCGCGATCGATTCGATCCGTGAAGAAGTCATCATGTCGCTGGAATGTTACATCGGTCCGGAAGGCAATCTGCTGGAATCGACCGAGGAACAATGCCATCGTCTGCTGGTGCCGCACCCCATTCTCACCAATGGGGAAATGGCGGCGATCAAGTCGCTCAACGATCGGGGCTGGCAAACCCGGACGATCGACATCACGTTTGCCCGCGCCGATGGCGCAGCAGGCATGATCGCGACGCTGGATCGCATTTGCGTCGAAGCCGAACAGGCGATTGGCCAAGGGTACTCGCTGGTGGCGCTGAGTGACCGGGCCGTGAATGCGGACCGCGTGGCCGTCAGTGCGCTGCTGGCCACCGGAGCGGTGCACCATGCACTCATTCGCAAGCAATTGCGAACCCGCATCGGCCTGGTGGTCGAGACGGGAGAGGCACGCGAAGTCCACCACTTCTGCCTGCTGTCCGGTTATGGTGCCGACGCCGTGAATCCTTACATGGCGTTTGCAGCCATCCAGCGGGCACTGCGGGAAGGGCATCTCACGGGCAACTGGACCGACGACAGCATTGTCACGTCGTACCGCAAGGCTGTGGCCAAGGGGATGCTCAAGGTCATGGGCAAGATGGGGATCTCCACCCTGGCAAGCTACAAGGGGGCTCAGATCTTTGAAGCGGTCGGCCTGAATACCGATGTCTGCGATCGGGCGTTTGTCGGGACCGCCAGCCGCATCAAGGGGGTGTCGCTGGAAGTGCTGGCCGAAGAAACCTTGCGCCGGCACGAGTGGGGCTTTCCGCCGCGCGAAGGCTATCACCTTCCGGTGCTGCCCAATCTGGGCCTGTATCACTGGCGCAAAGATGGTGAAAAGCACGCCTGGAATCCGCATACGATTGCCACTTTGCAGGAGGCCTCCCGCAGCGGCAGCCGCGAGGTCTACAAGCAGTTTGCCAAGCTGGTGAATGATCACGCCGTGCGCGAATGTCACCTGCGGGGACTGCTGCGCTTTCGGCCCGCGACCTCCGTGCCATTGGAACAAGTGGAATCGGCAGCGGAGATCGTCAAGCGGTTCTGCACCGGGGCGATGAGTTACGGCTCGATCTCCGCCGACACGCACGAGGCGCTGGCAGTCGCCATGAATCGCATGGGGGGCAAGAGCAACACCGGCGAAGGGGGCGAAGACTATGCCCGCTTCCAGCCGCTGCCCAACGGAGACTCCAAGCGATCGGCCATCAAGCAGGTGGCGTCAGGCCGGTTTGGTGTGACGGCGTGGTATCTCACCAACGCCAACGAGTTGCAAATCAAAATCTCGCAGGGTGCCAAGCCCGGTGAGGGGGGCGAGCTGCCCGGTCACAAGGTGGACAAGATTATTGCGGCGACGCGTCATTCGACCCCCGGGGTCGGCCTGATCAGCCCGCCGCCGCACCACGACATTTACTCCATTGAAGACCTGTCGCAGTTGATCTTCGATTTGAAGAACAGCAATCCGCAGGCCCGCATCAGCGTGAAGCTGGTGTCTGAAGTGGGCGTGGGGACCATTGCCGCCGGGGTCGCCAAGGGGCATGCCGACAACATCCTGATCTCAGGCGACTCGGGCGGAACCGGGGCCTCGCCGTTGACGAGCATCAAGCATGCCGGTCTGCCGTGGGAACTGGGTATTGCCGAGACACACCAGACGCTGGTCATGAACGACTTGCGCAGCCGCGTGCGCCTGCAGACCGACGGTCAGTTGAAGACCGGCCGTGATGTGGTGATGGCGTGCATGCTGGGGGCCGAAGAATTCGGCTTTGCGACGGCTCCGCTGGTGACGCTGGGTTGCATCATGATGCGAAAGTGTCACCTCAACACGTGTCCGGTGGGCATTGCCACGCAGGATCCCGTGTTGCGAGCGAAATTCTCCGGCCAGCCGGAATCGGTCGTGAACTATCTGTTCATGGTGGCCGAAGAAGCACGCGAGATCATGGCGGAGCTTGGCTTCCGCACCATCAACGAGATGGTCGGCCGCTGCGACCGGATGGAACTGAATCCCGAAGTGACGCACTGGAAAGCGCGGCATCTGGATTTGTCTCCCATTCTGACGCTGGCTCCCAAGCCTTATCCCGAAGCGGGGACGTATTGTCAGGTCGAGCAGAACCACGATCTGGACCGCGTCCTCGACAATGCCAAGCTGATCCCCGCCTGTCAGCCGGCAATTTCCGACGGACAACATGTGTCTCTGGAACTGGCGATCCAGAACACCGATCGCGCGTTTGGCACGACGCTCAGTCACGAAGTGTCCAAGCGCTGGGGCGCCAAGGGGCTGCCAGAGAACACCATCGAAATCAAGTGCCATGGCTCAGCCGGCCAGAGTCTGGGGGCCTGGTTGACTTTCGGCATTTCGATCGAAGTCGAAGGGGATGCCAACGACTATGTCGGTAAGGGGTTGTGCGGTGGTCGCATCGTCGTCTACCCGCCACGGGAATCGACGTTTGAGGCCGGCCAGAACATCATTGCGGGCAACGTCTGCCTGTATGGCGCCACGGCTGGCGAGGCGTACCTGCGCGGGCATGTGGCCGAGCGCTTCTGCGTGCGAAACTCTGGTGCGACAGCAGTGGTCGAAGGAGTTGGCGATCACGGTTGCGAATACATGACGGGGGGCCGCGCCATTGTACTGGGCCCCACGGGGCGGAACTTTGCCGCCGGGATGTCCGGAGGCATTGCCTACGTCTTCGATCCCGAAGACAGCTTCCTCCCCAATTGCAATCTGGAACTGGTGGAACTGGACAAGATCGACGCTGCCAGCGAGGAGGCAGACTGGTTGCGCCAGACAATTCAGCGACATCGCGAACTGACGGAATCGACGGTGGCTGCCGGCATTCTGGAAGACTGGGAAGAGAAGCTGACACAGTTCGTCAAGGTGATGCCAGTGGACTATCGACGGGCCCTGGAAGAGCTGTCCAAGAGTCAGTCGGACGATGCCTCGGTCGCAGCGGTCTCGGCAGGACAGCATTGACGAGTTGTGGAGTCGTCAAGACAACACAGAAGAATGGTGAACTCGGCGGGACTGCCGTGGCACTCGCCCGCCGGGCGAGTGCTCTTTTTCCGAATGACCCAAGGTGCCAGCCCGGCCAGACAGCAGTTCCGTAGTGGCTGGGTGTCACTGGTGCTGCAGAGATGGTACCGCGGGAAAAACAGAATCAGCCGCAGCAGCGCCAGACAGACCTGGCGAACGACGACATCAGAGACTGACGCCCGGCCACCGGGCCGATGAATGACATTCACAGACACCGCACAGAGAGTTGCCAGCGTGGTGGATCGGTGCTCGATCCTGTACGGGCCACTGCGGCAGACTTCGGGACGATTGAGATGGGCAAGCCAACCGGATTCAAGGAATTCACCCGCGAAACGCCGCACGAGCGCCCGCCGCTGGAGCGGATCAAGGACTGGAATGAGTTCGCTCCCCAGCTTCCACTGGCGGACTTGCGGCAACAGGGGGCCCGCTGCATGGACTGCGGCGTGCCGTTCTGTCACACCGCAGACATCATGGCCAACATGGCCGCGGGCTGCCCGGTCAAGAATCTGATTCCGGAATGGAATGACCTGGTCTATCACGATCAATGGCGCGAAGCCCTCGATCGCCTGCACAAGACCAATAACTTTCCGGAATTCACCGGTCGCGTCTGTCCGGCCCCCTGTGAGGGGTCTTGCGTGCTGGGTATTCACGAACCGCCGGTGACGATCAAGAACATCGAGCGTGCGATTGTGGATCGCGGTTGGGAAGAGGGCTGGATCGAACCGAACCCGCCGCTGCAGCGGACCGGAAAGAAAGTGGCGGTCGTCGGTTCTGGTCCCGCCGGACTCGCCGCCGCGGCCCAGTTGAACTCTGCCGGCCACGAGGTGACCGTTTTTGAACGTGCCAATCGTCTGGGCGGGCTGCTCATGTATGGCATTCCCAACATGAAACTCGAAAAGACCATCGTCGAACGGCGGGTCGACCTGTTGCGCCGCGAGGGGGTGCAATTTGTGACGGGGACGGAAATTGGCAAGACGCTGCCGGCCCGGAAACTGATGGCGGATTTCGACGCCGTGGTTCTATGTGTGGGGGCCACGAAGCCGCGCGATCTGACCATTCCCGGCCGCGAACTCAAGGGCATTCATTTTGCAATGGAGTTCCTCACGGCCAACACCGCTAGTCTGCTGGACTCTCGGCACGCGGATGGCAAATACATCAACGTGCGGGACAAACAGGTCATCGTGATTGGCGGCGGGGACACCGGCACGGATTGCCTGGGAACCTCCCTGCGGCATGGCTGTCGCTCGCTGGTGAACTTTGAAATCGTCCCGCGTCCCCCGGAAAAGCGGGCTGCCAACAATCCGTGGCCGCAGTGGCCGCGCGTCTTCAAGGTCGACTACGGCCATGCGGAGCGTACCGCGAAATTTGGCGAAGACCCGCGGCTGTTCTCGATTGAAACAATCCGCTTTGATGGGGATGCCGACGGCAACGTCACCGGGCTCACCACGGTGGCGCTCGACTGGTCCAAGCCGGATGGCCGCACGCCGTTCAGCCGGGTGCCCGGGAGCGAACGGACCTTCCCCTGCGATGCCGTCTTTCTGGCCCTCGGCTTCCTCGGCCCCGAGCAGACGATTGTGGAAGAGCTGGGACTGGCGGTCGACCCGCGGTCTAACTTCAAGGCCGACTACGGCAAGTATGCGACCAGCATCGAGGGTGTGTTTGCCGCTGGCGACTGCCGTCGCGGCCAGAGCCTTGTCGTGTGGGCCATCAACGAAGGACGTGAAGCGGCCCGCGAGTGCGATCGCTATCTGATGGGGGTCACGGCCCTCACCTGAGTGGCTGGGTGGCATTCAACTGATCAAGCACCTGCTGGACCGCCGCCAGCAGGTGTTTGTCGTTGGTGGACTGTGCGATCTGGTACGCTTTGGTCAACCAAGCGACAGCCTGGTCGGCGCGTCCTGCCAGCAGTTCGCAGCGGGCCACGTTGACATACACACGCCCGTCGTCGGGAGACAGCTGCAGCGCAACCTCGAATTCCCGCCGTGCGGCATCGAGCGACCCGCTGGCGGCGAGGACAGTGCCATAGTTGGTGCGATGGTCGGCAGACTCCGGAGCCAGTTCCACGGCCCGTTGCAGTTCGCGGCGTGCAGCGGGCAGATCACCGGACATGAACAGCAGCCGGCCGTAGTCGCCATACACGTCTCCCACGGCTCCGGCGTTGCGCAGTGCGGGCAGTTCCTGCAGCGATTGCGCCAGGACCTGCACGGCTGCAGAGAGTTCGCCGGCGTCTTCGTGTTGCTGGGCGCGGGTGCGGGCCAATCGCAGGTGGCACTCCCAGAGCATTTCATGCTCGGGAGCGATCGCCAGTGATTCCTCCAGCAGTTGCGCGGCCTCATCGAGCCGTCTGAGTTGGATGAGACACCTGATGACGTTCGCCCGCGGTTCCGGTGCCAGAGGATAGATCTGGTGCGCACGCTGAAACAGTGGATACGCCGCGGCCGAATCTCCGCGATCGGCCAGCAGATCACCCAGATTGCTCAGCGCCAGCCACGACGAAGGATTCTTAGCCAGCGTGTCCTCCCACAACGTCTGGGCGTTCTCATAGGCGTGACATTGCCGAAACGTGAGCGTCCCCAACGCCAGCAGGAGTGCGGCGCACCCCGCCACTTGTACAAACTGCACCGACTTCGTCCGCGCCGGCAGCCAGCGACTGGAACCGCGCGCGAGGAGCGCGGCGACCAGCACAATCGGCCCCAGACTGGCGAGATATTGAAAGTGATCGGCGACGTATGCGAACCGAAACGGAAACACGTTCAGAAAGCCCAACACGGGGAACAGCGAGCCCCCGAAAAACAGGATCGCCGCCAGCGGTCCGCGCCCCCATCGCCGCTGCACCGCCACCAGTCCCACCAACAGCGCGGCTGTTGCCGCTGGCCAGAGGAACTGCAGCAGTTGGCTGGCGTCGATGTTCCAGCGCGGATAGTTGAAGCAAATGGGATGCGGCCACAACAGCTTGCCTAGATAAAACCACGGAGCACGGCCGGCAATGATCAGTCGCTCGGCGGGGGTCCACGAGAATTCAATCCCGCTCGCCCCGACAAAGCCGCGTTCCATCGCCGCCGTGTGCAGACCCAATCCGAGCGCAACCGCAAAGAATGGCAACAGCCGCACGACAACCATGCGATCCACGCGCCCCGTACGCCACCACTGCAGAACCAGCACGGCCGCTGGCAGCGTGGCGATCACGCTTTTGGAAAGCAGCCCCAGCACAAACACGACCAGGGCTGCCAGATAGCGGCCCAGGGGAAATCGGGCATCCGTCGCCACGGCTTCCCCCTCCGGACGGGATGGTGAGGGGCTGTCGAAGATGTCCCACAGCAGCCACAAGGTGGTCAGGCAAGCGACGCCAGAGAGGACGTTCTTGCGCTCGGTGATCCAGGCGACCGATTCCACGTGGACGGGATGCACGGCGAAGATCGCCGCGGCCAGCCACGCTCCCGGTACGTTCCAGCGCCGTAGCATCTGCCAGACGAGCAGCGCCACGGTGATATGCAGGGCGATGTTCACCAGATGGAAGCCCGCGGGGTGCAGCCCCCACAGGTGATACTCGAGCCAGAACGTGGTGTGAGTGACCGGGTAATACTGCGGCACCGCCCCGATTTCGAACCAGATCTGCCACAGTCCCGGCAGCGACCTCAGCGTGAGGTTTTCGGTGACGTACTGGTCGTCATCCCAGATGTACCCCGCGCCGATGGCCGGTGCGTACGCGAGACAGGTGATGACCGCCAGCAGCAGACTGCCAGTGAGCCACTGTCGGGAAACAGACAACGCCATCGATTCAGATCACCCGAAAAAAAGACGCGGCCGCAGGCAAAGTGTCCGGTGAATGTGGCGATCAACTGTGAATTCTGAGTGAAGGCCGCGGTGGGAGAGGGGGACGAGTGGATGTCTCGCGGCTGTGAGCCCCAGCCATTGCTGGTCTCACCGGTTTTTGGGTGGCTTTTTCTTTGACGAGAGGGAGAGTGAGCTTTTCGAGCTCAACGCGGACGCAATGTCGATCTTGCGTTGCGCCGTGGGTTCCGCCCGAGACTTGCTGTCGTCAATCACCGTCCCGTTGGCCAACCTTTTGATCACCACGATGGTGACATCGTCCATCGGGAGCACTCCGCCGCAGTGCTGCATGAGCGCGGCCTTCAACTCCACCAGAATGAGCGCTGAGGGCTTGTGGCGATGCTGCGAGACCACTTGAAATGCGCGGTCCATGCCGAACTGCTCGTGCGTGGGCGAGATGGCCTCTGCCGCGCCGTCGGTCATCAGCAGAATGACGTCTCCGGTCCCCATTGGCCCGACGCGGCTATCGCGCACCGCCTGGTTGTCGAAACCCAGCGGCAGTCCGGTCTGTTCCAGTTCGCGCGGTGTGCCGTTCACGGGAACCCAAAAGCCGTTGTGGCCCGCGGCCGCGTAGGAGAACTCCGACTCATTGCCGACCAGCCGAATCATCACCAGTGTGACGAATCGCAGCGTGTCCTGATCTTCCAGCAGAAAGCGATTGAGCCGCGTGAGCAACTCTCCCGGGGTGCCTCCGGTCTGCGCCGCCGCGCGCAAGTAGGCGCGCGTCTGCGACATGTGAATCGACGCGCCAATGTCATGGCCGCTGACGTCCCCCACAACGATCCCAAACGATCCGTCGGCCATCTGGATGTAATCGAAGTAGTCCCCGCCTACAGCGACAGCCGCATCGGAGAACCCGGCGAGATCAAAGCCCGGAATGCCGGGAGCCTTGGTGGGCAGCAGGCTCTGCTGCAGCGAACGAGCGGTCGAGAGTTCGGTCTCTGTGGCGTGCAGTGCCAATTGAGAGTTGTGCGCTGCCCCGTAGTCCAGCAACAACCCCGCCAGCGGCACGCAGTACGCCACCTGCTTCAGTAACAGTGAGACGACGAAGTGATGGTCGTAGAGCGCGGACGATCCAAACGCGACATGCATCTGCGCAACCACCGAAGGGATCATGCTGACGAGCAGACTGATGGAAAACAGTCCGGGCTGCAGATAATAAAACCGCGGCAGCACAATTCCGCCGGCCGCCGTCATCAGCATGAGCGGAATGGCATCCCAGGGGCGCGGAAAGATATTGCCCGGAAACAACGACCGAGGGAGCGCCTGCGACGCGAGCATGGTGGCGGTGACCACGGCCAGCACCACCAGAAACGCCGCGAGGATGAAGGGATACACGAGGGTCAGCGTCGGCTCTCGCTCGCCCGAGGGGGGACGTCGCCACAAGAACGGGAGCGTGCCGGAAATCAAAGCCAGGACGTTGAACGTTCGCCCCATGGTCCAGCACATGGGATAGAAGCGTTCGGGATCTTGAACTTCAAACACCAGGTGGGATTCCGCAATGGCGCTGAAGGCATCCAGCGAGCCCGACAGCAGCAGCGCCACGCCAATCGTCAACGTGGTCACATCTCGTGTCAGACGGTAGTGGACAATCGACAACAGCGCCGTGAGACTCGCCAGCGCAAACGCGCTCCACTCCAGCATGAGGTGGGCCATCGCCCCGCGCGACGTCGCGAACAAATCTCCAAGCTCATTCTCGGCGGTGACCGCCGCCGGGAGCGACAAGTTGGCCGGTTCAGCGGGAAACGAAAAATCGGCTCCCAGAATCGCCAGCAGCGTGGGCAGCAGCGTCAGCACGAACGCCGGGATCAGCAAGAGCCGAATATGGCGGGGAATCATCGGTACGTCACTTTGCCGCTGTGAGGCGGGAGTTCCAAGGTGAAAGGCAAACGCAGCGCCCTGTCAGCAGTCCGCAGCGCGTGGGAGTATTTCCTGGGCTGGGCCCCAACCGGTAGACTGACGGGTCCGCTGAATGCTAACCGGCCGGCCGCGGTAGTTCACCTATCGCGGGAAAGTCCTCTGGCCCACCTGGTCACTGGCCGTCTGAACACTCACCCCTGGAGCCGGCCGACGGCATAGAACCTCAACCAAATGCCGATGGAATCTACCCCGACGACCGATCCGTGGACCACTGTGATCGGGCAGTTGCATGCCGACCCGGCCCGTGTGGTGCTGGCTGTGACCGGGGGTGGCAGTCGGGCGATTGCACGACTGCTGAGCGAACCGGGAGCGTCGCAGACCGTGCTGGAAGCACAGGTCCCGTATTGTGCAGCGGCTCTTGCCGATTGGTTGGGGCGGGCCCCCGATCAGGCGTGTGCCGGCGAAAC
>JBGSIP010000197.1:0-5994 GCA_041742495.1 Planctomycetaceae bacterium | reverse complement strand
CGATGTCCAGATTGGCCACCAGCAGGTCGGTGATCTGCCCGGCGGGAATGCGGCCGGGAGCTGAGATCAGCAGCGGTACCTTCGCACTCACTTCGTAGGGGGTGCGCTTGTCGATGAGGCCATGCTCACCGAACTGAAAACCGTTGTCCCCCATGTAGACAATCACGGTGTTCTGCAACTGGCCCGTGCGTTCGAGCCACTGCGTGACCCGCCCCACGCTGTCGTCGACGGCCAGCAGCGTTTCGCAATACCGACGGTAATACGCCGCCAGATCAAATTCTGCCAAGTTGTAGCCAAATTCCGCGCCATGCCGTGAATTGCGCTGATTGCGAACCCACATCGGCAACGCACCCGCGTCGAGTTCTGCCAGCGTGGGGACAGAGACGGGCAGTGGCTGATTCGCATAGCGGCCGCGATGGCGATCCGCAGGCACAAAATCGGAATGCACCGCCTTGTGGCTCACATACACGAAGAAGGGGCGCTCTCCGCTGCGCTGGTCCAGCCACCCGAGTGCCAGGTCGGTCAGCTCATCGGTGATATAGCCCCGCTGCGGCACACGCACGCCATTGATATTGAAGCCATCGTACGTCGTCTGCGGGACTTCGCGCGTGGTGCCGTGTCCATCCGCCCAATACGTGCCTTGCCCTTTGAAAGCGACCCAGTGATCAAAGCCACGCTGGGGATCATCTATTTCGCCCCCCATGTGCCACTTGCCAAAGAACGCCGTTTCGTAACCAGCCTGCTGCAGCAATTGCGGAAAGAACGTCAGGGCCGGGTCCACGGGGTGATAATTGTCAATCACTCCGTGTCGATGGGCGTATTGCCCGGTGAGAATCGACGCCCGGCTCGGTGAGCACAACGACGTGGTCACATACGCGCGCGTGCAGCGCACCCCCCGCGCGGCCAGTGCATCCAAATGCGGTGTTTCCAGAAACGGATGCCCGGCTGCACCCAGACAATCAAACCGATGGTCATCACAGAGGATAAAGACAATGTTCGGTGCCGCAGCGGCGAGCGTGCTGGAGGCAGGCAGCAACCAAAGACACGCACACGTCAGCCACAAACAAGTCCTCCAGGCTGCAGGCATCCGCATCGTCCCCTCACACTCTATCGGTTTCAGCCACCCAGACGCGAAGCCCGACGTCCGTCCGCCGCGAGACACGGCAATCTGTCCCGCGGCGGAGTCCCCGCGCATGGTTCTGCCGGGTGCCACGGCTGACTTGCGCAGCCGTGTGAGCAAGGCTCTGCGTGAGCAGACCCTCGAACACTCCCCGATCCCATGCGGCGCCGAAACGTCACAGCGACCCAGAGCTCGGTGCCGTCAGACACAGCCCGAACGACAGATCCCCTCACTGCTGGACAAGCCAGCAGTGGCACCCTGCACCCTACGCTGCCTGGCAGTTGGCGGTAGGCACACCACTACTTGTTGACACCCAGCGTCACGCCGGGCCAGTTGTCCGTGCGGCCGGGCGTGGCGGGGAGGCCGTCGCTCGAATAGAGATTGCACACCGGGTTGTTGGCCCAGGCATAGCGGACAGCCACCGGGGTCATGCCAGTGGGAATGTCGAGCGTCACGGTGTCTTTGTCCGTGATGTTGCCCACCACATTCACAAACTGGCGATCCTCGCCAGCGACTGAGAAGCCCACGACGTTTGCCGTGTCAAAGGTCCGCAGTCCACTGCCGACGTAGTCAAACGTCACACGCACCTGCTTGCCATCGGCGACCATCCCGCGGATTTCTGGAGACCGGTACGGCACATTGATGCCGTAATCATTCGCCAGCGCCCAGCGGGCCAGTCGCTTGGCCACGTCCTGTTTGTTCTTGGGGTGAATGTCCTTGCCTTCCCCAATATCAATGATGACCGCCTGACCGGTTTTGGGCAGCGCCGCCATCGTCATCGTCTGGGCTTCGCGCAGTTCCGCCCAGTCGCTGGGTGCAGGAGCAGCCACTTCCTCCCGGAAGTCGGCCAGTTGCACGTAATAGAACGAGAAGTCGCCAATCCCCCATTCGTCGCGCCATGACTGAATCATCAGCGGAAACAGGTGGCGATAGGCAAAGGCACGTCCGGCGTTCGATTCCCCCTGGTACCAGATGCAGCCGCGAATGCCATAACCAATGGTCGGCTTGAGCACGCCGTTATAGATGTTGGCAGGGCGCTGGTTGCCCGTCATGTCATTGCGCGGCGCTTGAGGAGGCCGAGCGGTGAATTCGGTCCCTTTCTGACGGGCTTCTTTCTGACGCTCCTTATAGGTGGCGAGTTTCTCCTGGTACTCGGCGGTCAGCTTGGCAAAGTCGAACGACTTTGCGCGTTCATCCCAATTGGCCAACAGCGGACCATAGTGTTGGGGATACTGCTCCAGCACATCCCGGCGCACCCAGGCTTCCGCTGCCGAACCGCCCCACGCATCGTCGATCAGCCCAATCGGCACGTTCAGTGTCTGGTGCAACTGGCGCCCAAAGAGATAACCCACCGCCGAAAAGTCACCCACCGTTTCGGGAGTACAGACGGCCCAGCGACCGTCAAAGTTCTTTTGTGGCTCTTGCGTGCCCACCTGCGGCACGCTGATCAGGCGGATCTGCGGGAAGTTGGCGGTCGCCTTTTCCAGGTCGGCGTCGTTGGCGGAGTTCACAGGCCACTGCATGTTGGATTGTCCGGAGCAGATCCAGACCTCGCCGATCAGAATGTCATTCAGGGTGATGGTGTTTTCGCCCTGAATGGTCATCGTGTGCGGGCCACCGGCGGGCAGCGGCGCGAGATGGACGGCCCAGCTTCCGTCGTCACCGGTGGTGACCGACTGCGTATCGGCTCCCAGTGTGACGGTGACCTTTTCGCCCGCCTTGGCCCAACCCCACACCCGATTCGCGTGGTCGCGCTGCAGCACAGCGTGACTGGTAAACAGGTTGGGGACAGTCACTTCGGCGTGGCAGTCCGCGGCGGCGAGGCACCCGACGGTGAGTACGGTGGTGCAGAGGCCCAAAAACGCCCGAGTCATGAATTTCTCCGTGGCCAATGAGGGGGCCGGACGGAATCGAGGATGATTCCATCGGCAGGTGTCGATGCCTGCATTGGACCGCAGAGGAGACCGGGCGGCAAGCGCACGGCACCGCGGGACAGAAATGCCAGCTTTCCCGCAGCGTCGCCTTCGACGCGCAAACTCGAGTCACCAGTGGGGAGAGCGAGCGGCAATGTGCCCCCGCCGCTGCCCGACGACCGCTCAATCCTCATTTCTCATCGGGACCAAGTCGGCCGGGGCTCCACGGGCGGGAGTCCCCTTTCAGTTCGCGGATTTTCTCGGCTGTCGGGGGCTCCGGTTTTTTGCGGTTTTCGCGTGTCCGGATCTTCGCAAAGCGATAGGTGTGCTCTTTGACAACGATTTCGGGCGGTCGGCGGCTGGCTGCGTGCATCGTCATTTTCTCCACCGCATCATCTTCGCGCAGCCGTGCCCGGAGCAGGACCATGCCGTAAATGCCAAATGCGGCCGTCGTGAGCAGCATGGGAATTTCCGGATCCTGCAGAGAAATCGCCTGAATCAGGATCGCTACGAGCAGTCCCCCCGCGAGGGTGAACGTCGTCGCCATCAGCGAAAGGGCCTCTCGGCCTCCGTCCGATCGTTTCACGCGACAGCCCCCTCCTTTCGGGACGTACGTTCAGCGGAAAGATGAGGCGGGATTATACGCTCCGCAAGGCTCGCGTGGCCACGTTCGCGGACCTCAGTTTTCGGACCGCGGCAGGGCCCTACGCGCCACGCTGCGATCGGTTTTTTGCCAAGGGAGCAAGCCGCCGAAATCCCTGTGTAAACTACCAGGAGCGTCGGGAATTCCAGATTTGTCTAGCCGGATTCTCGTCCCAGTCTACGCCAGCGGAAATCTCGCTCCCGCGTCCGGCTGATTGTACCGCTCCCTGCCAGTCGGCATGCAGGGCCTGCAGTCCATCCGACGATCCGAACCACAGTCGGACGTTGCTGCGCCACGGAAGCGCTGCAGAGGACGGCACGCTCGCAACCGCTGGGAGATCGCAATGGCGGACGCCTCGGAGTCGGTGGTTTCTACACAGCCCAATCTGGTGGCTGCGGCGCAAGCGCAGGCAGAGCGGGTCGCGCAACTCGAAGCCCAGGTGGCAGATCTGAAACGCCGGCTGATCGATTCCCAAAAGCAGAGCAGCGTTGGAGCGCTGGCCGCTTCCATCACGCACGAGTTCAATAACATCCTCATGACGGTGTTGAACTACGCCAAGATGGGGTTGCGGCACAAAGACGAGCCGACTCGCGACAAGGCCTTCGATCGCATTCTCGCCGCCGGGCAGCGGGCGTCCAAAATCACCACTGGCATGCTCGGCTATGCTCGCGCCCGCAGCGACGCCCGCGACGCCATCGAAGTGGCCACGCTGGTGAAAGACGTCCTCGTGCTGGTCGAAAAAGACCTGCAGATGCACCGCGTGCGATTGGATACCAATTTCTTTGGCGACCCCTGGGTGTCGGTCAACTCCGGACAAATTCAGCAGGTGCTCATCAACCTGATCATCAACGCCCGGCAGGCCATGACCAATGGCGGCCTGCTCGTGGTCACCGTCAAGACCAACGAAACGGACAACCTTGCCGAGATTTCGCTCCGCGATACCGGCGGCGGAATTCCGCCACAGGTGCTGGCCCGCATCTTTGATCCCCAGTTCTCTACCAAGACGGCCGACGAACATGGCCAGGGGGGGAGCGGGATCGGCCTGACACTCTGCAAGGAAATCATCGAAGCCCACCGCGGCCGCATCCGCGTGGAAAGTGTCCCCGGTCAGGGCACCACCTTCACCCTCAAGCTCCCGCGCATCGCCGCTCCCATGCTGACCACCCGCGCCTCTGCCTAGCCGCTGCGGGCCGTTTGTGCCCGTGGCAGCCAAGCAGAGAGGTTGCTGCGCACAGGTGCCTCTGGCTTGGCCGGTGCCGTCTATCGCCGCAGGAAGACCTCGCGAATTTCGAAGTCACCCCGGTCGCCGTAGCCCGATTCGATCTTCAGGCGAGCACTCTTCAATTCCGTCCACGTGACAGGCTGCCTGCGCGCCGCGGCTGCCCAACGGTCCCCCTCCAGTCGCACGTCGGGGCTGGGGTGATGTTGCACCCCCAGTTCGTCCTCGACAATCAGTGTCACTTTCAAATGGACGGGGGCTCCGCGACTGCGCAAGAATGCGCCATAGCGAATGTGCCCCGGGCCCATCGCCAGCAGTGTTTCGGTCACATCACATTCCAGTCCAACGGAACTGTCCTGTCGGTTGGTGACCGCGACCAATGGACTGCCATCGTTGGTCGGGATGATCTCCACACGTCCGCCGCTCTCAGGTGTCACCCAGCCTTCCAGTCCGTGGACAAAGTTGCCGATGCTCAGTTGATTGGGACTGGTGCCAATGTCTCCTGGCGAGGCAGGTGACGTGTTGGGCGGGGCAGACTGGCCCGTTGCGGTGTCGCCTGTCGCAGTGCCGGTGGCATTGGAGGTGCGCTGAGTGGACTGTGCGCGCGTCGGCGTCGGCAGCGGTTGTGCTTCGGGCTGCACATCTCTGAACGGTTGGCCGTTGATGAGTGTGCCGGAGGTATGGATCAGTGACAATTGTCCGCTGGCTGGGTCCGTCAGCGGAGTCTCACCCAGCACGACATCCTGAAAGACGAGCCCCTGCACGGGATTGTCGGCGGACATACCGCGAACCTCCCCTTCAAACAGCCACGCCTGCCGCACACGGATCTGTTCAAACCGCAGGTCGGACACCACAGATTGAGTCGCCTTGCCGGCCTGCAAATCGATCCAGCGACCGAACGCAGCGAGGTCTTCGATGTCCAGATTGCGGAAGACAATATTCCGGGCCGTCCGTTCGCTGCCGAACAGCTTCATCGAGATGGGGGCCTTGCGGTCATAGTCGCAGCATCCCCCGGCACGCAGGATGACGTTGTCGATCACCTGCAGGTTTTCGAGGTGAAACTGTGGTCCGGTCGCCCAACCCAGCATGAAGACTCCGC
>JBGSIP010000196.1:0-1839 GCA_041742495.1 Planctomycetaceae bacterium | reverse complement strand
GGATCTGCAGCTTTTATACGCTGCGGGAGGGGGATGGCCCGGATCTCGACTACGATGAGATCGATGAGCCGCGGACAAAACGTCGGCCCGCATGAGTGTTTTGATGCTGCGATGTGGGCCGCCGGAAGAACTGGCGGGTGAGAGAGTGGAGTTTTGCCAGACCAAGTCGAACGCGAACGAGGTCGAACTCGAACCAGGTCGAACTCGGACGAGGACGAACCCAGAGGAGGACGAACAGAGTGATCACTGCCATCTCCGGCAAGCTGTTGCGCTTGAGTGATACGGAAGCGTTTCTGGAGGTCGGCGCCTTCGAGTACGAAGTGTACGTGCCGACCTTCGTGCAGCGCCGCTTGCGCGACCAGTTGGGACAGGTGGTGCACCTGCGCACGATCGACTACCTCGAAGGGAACCCGCAGAAAGGGCGGATGACGCCCCGGCTGATTGGTTTCTTGACCGAAGCCGAAAAGGATTTCTTCGAGACGATTTGCTCCGTCGATGGCGTCGGCGTGAAGAAAGCGCTCAAGGCGATTGTGCGTCCGGTGTCGGATGTGGCCCGGGCCATTGAGGATCAAAACGTCGATGAATTGAGCACGCTGCCGGGCATTGGAAGTGCCGTGGGCGAGCGGATTGTGGCCAAGTTGCGCAAGAAAATGGCCCGCTTTGCGCTGATGGTCACACCCGATGTGCCCGACGGCGACGAACGTGCGAACGTCGTCGAAGACACGCTGCAGGCGCTGATTGGCTTGGGACACAGTCCCAGCGAAGCGCGGCAGCGCGTCGAACGGGCGCTCGAAGGCAAGCGCAAGTACAAGACGGTTGAGGAGATGATTCGCGCGATCTTCGAGCAAGAGCTGTGAGCTCGGCGGTCGAGGCGCACAGCCGTGTGTCAGGCGCAACCCCGCGCGAGATTCCGGGTGTAACCTAGAACTCGTCGCTGTTGTTGTTGTTATCGCGTTCTGTCAGGCGGGCTCGCAGTTCGTCCCGTTCGCGGCGGGTCACTTCCAGGTCGAACATCAAATACTTGATGTCCAGCCGGAGTTGTGAGAGCGCTTCCTGCACCAGCGAGAGAATCCGACGACGGCGGCGGACGCAGTCGACCACCTGCTCGTAGGGCGCGGACAGCTTGTCGCGGCTTTCGGGGGAGAGCAACTGAATGCGCTGGCCGAGGTCGACGAGCTCACGGGGGAGATCGTCCGACGACTCGGGATGCAGTCGGGATTCAGCAGCCATGATGGGCAATTCCGCGGATGGATCGTTCATGCATGCGGCACAGATCAGATTCTGTACCGCCGCGACCAAATGTTCAACTCATCACCGTAAGGTCAATGAAACAATCACTTTACGATGCAGCCAACTGTCAAGGCCCTCAGCGACGCATGTGGCGAAAACACCACGCGAGTTTTGTTGATGCGTCGTAACTTGTTTTCTGGCAGTTGTTTACGGAAAGTTGTCTGCCGTGGGGCGGGTGTTGTCAAAACACCACACTGCAGTCGGGCGCAGGGGGGTTTGTCTTCACCTTAACGCTAAAATCCGTCATGATTTGCGGTCGGTTGTAGCGATTTTTCCGTCTGCCATGGATGGCGACAAGGTGCGTTTGAACCGCGGGCGGGAATTTGGGGTGCCAAACAGGGGCCCGGGGGCGTCGCTCCCGGTGCCAAGGTGCCGCCGCGCGGCGTACCAAATGGCTTTCGGTCTGTGTCTGGTCGTCACAGTGGGCGTGGGGTGGGCGGTGTCTTCGCGCTGCGACGCCGCCCCCTGGCGGGCCGAGTTTCAGACCGAGCTTCCCACGTGGGCCGTCTATGCGCCCGACGAGCGGGTGCAGGTGCTGCGGCATCATCG
>JBGSIP010000195.1:0-7279 GCA_041742495.1 Planctomycetaceae bacterium | reverse complement strand
CCGGCGCAGCAGGGTCCGCGGCCACGTCTCCGCGGCTGCGTGACCTCACTCGCACCGGCCAATCACAGGTCGACCCGGCGAGCCACGGCCAGCGTTGTCGACCGCGCTCCTGCCCGCCGATGAACGATTTAGGCGTTCAGCTTGCGATCGAGAAAGTTGCAGACCATTTGCACGGTGAACAGCTTGCTGATGTTTTCGACCTTGGGATTCTTGGCAAAAGATTCCACATCCGCATGCGGCATCGAAGTGCGCAACTGCTGCAGACCGGTTTCGGTGACCACACCGTCAGCCACGTAGCCGGCGTCCGCGGAGGCCAATCCTTCCGGGAAGAGTTCGCCGCGGGGAATCTTGATCTCGAAGGCCTTTTCCAGTCGGAACACGATATCCAGAAAGTCGATGGATTCCGCGCCCAGGTCGTCATTCAGAGTCGCCTGTGGCGTGACATCTTCATCGTCGATCCCCAAGGCATCGACCAGCACTTCCTGAACGGTGGAAAAGATCTCTTCTTTGGACGGCATCGATGATGCTCCCTGTGCAAACTGACGTGATGAACAGCCGGGCAGACCCACTCCGCCGTGCCGTCCATCGTTCCTCACCCCGTGCCCAACCGAAATTGGCCGCTCGCTGACCGGTGAGAAACACCAGCGAATGACCGTCGCCATCAAGAATCCTCCGGCTCGCCGGTGCCGATCACGGCAGCGAGGCCGCCAGCCGTCAGGCCAGGCCCCCCAGTGTCAGACCGCCGTCGACCTTGAGAATCTGGCCGGTAATGTAGCTGGCATCGTCACTGGCCAGAAAGAGCACTGCCGCCGCGATGTCAGCGGGAGACCCCAGCCGACGGGAGGGAATCTTTTTCTTCATCTCCGCCGCTCCCACCGCATTGACGACGGCTTCCGTCATGTCGGTTTCGATAAATCCGGGAGCGACCGCGTTCACGGTGATGTTGCGCCGGGCCACTTCCGTGGCCAGACAGCGGGTGAGCCCCTGAATGCCCCCCTTGCTGGCGGCATAGTTGGCTTGCCCGGAATTGGCGAATTCCGCCGCCACGCTCGACATGTTCACAATGCGGCCATACCGCTGCGACATCATCGGTCGGATCGCTGCATGACAGAATGAATAAACGCTATTCAAATTGGTTTGAATGACCCGGTTCCAGTCGGCATAGCTCATGGTGGCCAGCAGACCGTCCTTGATGATGCCTGCGTTGTTGACGAGCACATCCAGGCGGTTCCAGCGGGTGACCACCTGTTCGACCGCCGCCAGCACCTGCTCGTGATCAGCCACGTCACACTGCAGCGGCAGGATTTCTCCCGGCGTATCGGCGAGGCTCGCCGCCAGCGCATCAGCCGCGGCCTGATTCGAGTGGTACACAAATGCGACGTTGGCACCTTCGCGGGCAAAGCTCTCCACAATGGCCCGGCCAATTCCCCGGCTGCCGCCCGTCACGAGCACACATTTTCCTGCAAATCGCATGGCCATCATCCTGATCTCTATCAAGGCGTCCGTCTCTGGTGAGCAGATCGGTGCGCGGGTGGGTGTGGAACGCGGCAAGCCGCAAGGCCCTGCTGTCGAACGGTCACGGCAGCCGTCCCGTCACGGGTGCTGGTCAGGTCACGCAGGGGAGGGGGCGGGTTTCCACAACTGTTCGAACTGCTGTTTCAAGGCGGCGATCTGACGTTCATCCTGCGGAGCCCGACGCGGATCGGCGGTGGCCAAATTGAACTGACGCAGCACGATGCGGCCGCTGCAACACTTCAACTCGCCAATCAGCCCTTCGCACTTCAGGGTCGTCTCGGGTCCGATGGCACCGTGCACGCGACACTCGACAGTCAAGGTTTGCCCGGGAGAGAGGAAGTTCGCGAACTTCATCCCCTTGGCTTCCTTCAGCAGCACGGTGCTGTATTGAAAACCGGTTGCTTCGCGCAACAGCCAGGCACCCGCCTGGACCATCGTTTCGACCATCAGCACGCCTGGGAGAACGGGGAAGCCGGGAAAGTGATCCTGCAAATACTCCTCGGCGTACGAAACGTTCTTGGCCACCTGAATGCTCTGGCCTGACTCCAGAGCCAGAATACGGTCGGTCAAACAGAATCGCACGAAAACCCCACTGACGCTGACAGCCCGAGAACACGAATCGGCCCGAAAACAAGCCGCAGAATATACCGGTGCGCCCACGGAGCAACAACCTCACTGCGTCGCAGAGCCCCCGATCGGGAGATTCTGCACGCCGTAGGATGGGGTGCGTGCGTTCATGTGTCAGGTGGTCGGAGAGCGGTCCGGCCTGATTCACGGCCTCAGTCGCGACGTGCGTCGACAGAGGGATGGACGCGTTCGCGGGTTAATTGGCTGGCTGCAACTCCTGTGCAGGCCACCATTTATTGAGTTTCTCTGTGAGCGACTCCACCAGCTCCGGGTGGTCTGCCGCCAGATTCTTGATCTCCGTCGGGTCGGCACTGAGTTTGTACAACTCGGGTGTCGCCGTGCTCAAGCGGCGGGTATCCGGCAGAATCAGTTTCCAGTCGTCCTCAATGACCCAGCGGTACTGCAGGCTGCTCACCGGATTGTCCATTTCGACCACGTCGTGCTCGAAAATTTCACCAAACGCCATGTGCCGCGCGTCAACTGCCGACTGGTTGAGCAGGTCGATCCCCTGCATCTCGGGCGTGATGCGGTCGGCGGCCCCAATCGCTGTCAGGATCGTCGGGACAATGTCGATGGAACTGGCCAGATGCTGCTCATCGCGACGCGGCTCGACCTTCCCCGGCCAGCGAATCATGATCGGCGTGCGTGTTCCCCCGTCGTACGGAGAGCGTTTCGATTTGGGGGCATACCGGGTGGCCGTCGGATCGGTGATCCAGCCGTTGTCGGTGACATAGACCACCAGCGTCTGGTTGGCGACGCCCAGCTTATCGAGATGCTGCAGTACGGCTCCGCAGGTGCTGTCAAAGAATTCGCACATGGCCCAATACCGGGCGATGGACTCGGATGGGGCCAGCGGCAGGTATTTGTTGAGCAGTTCCGCCGGCGGATCATGTGGATCGTGCGGCAGCATGGGGGCGTAATACGCCAGGAACGGTTGTCGGGCGGCGACCTGGGCGTCCATAAAGGCAGTCAGTTCGGCGACACCCTGTCGGCCGATGGTCAGTCCCGCATCGCCGTGTCGAGCGCCGCGCTGGCGATCCCCGTGCGTCATGCCCTGCGTGAAGCCACCCCGGCTGTAATGACCCTCCCACCACTTGCCTGCTTGAAAACTGGTGTACCCCACTTTGGCCATGATGGCGGGCAGCTTGGGCATGCGATCGACATGCTGCAAAAACGCGTCGATCTGAGCCCCGTATTCCGCCGTGCGATAGCTCTTCTGCCGCACCATGTCTGGCTGGTCAGCCGGCGGGGGCGGATCGTTCCCCACGATGCCATGCTGATGCGGAAACAGGCCCGACATGATCGTGGCCAGCGAAGGGCGGCATAGACTGGTGGGGACATATCCGCGGGTGTAAACGACAGACTGATCAGCGAGGCGATCCAGATGTGGGGTCTGCACATGCAGGTGCCCCATAACCGCGTAGTCGGTCCAGCACTGATCGTCGGAGATCATCAACAGCACATTGGGTCGGTCAGGCTCATCCGCGGCAGCGTGATGGGCCAGGGAGCCCGCCAGCGCGCAGCACGCGACCGCAAAGAACAGCAGGTTTTCCGGGCGGAATGACATCAGTAGAGTCCCCATCGCGTCTGCAGTATCGGCCCGTCGTCAGCCAGTGCGAACTCATCATCAGCAAAAACGGCCTCGGGTCAACCATGACTCTGTGAGGAATCAGAGGGAGAGTGCAGAGCCCGCAAAAGTTCGCCGAAATCTCGCGTGCGAGTCAGCACCGGTCCTGGAGGACCAGCCCCGAGGACTCAATGGCATACGGGACAATCTCCTCACTGCAAGGGCTGCCCCGATGTTTGGCGATGAACAGGGCGCGCCCCATCTTTTGTCCGTCGCGGGTCTTACCCATCAGGAGAATTGTATTGGCGTTGGAGAGCAGGTCTCCGCTCTCAATTGGCCGGGCGAGCAGGTCATCCAGCAGCACTTCTTTACTGGTACACAAAATGACGCAGCCGACGTCGCGGTGGTCGTACGCCCGGGCCGCCACCTGCTCGGCGTGCTCACGGAACTGCGCGCGAAAGTAGTCCCGCGCCACCCAGTCGTGCTCCTTCCGCAAAATCTGCTGATAGATGTACTCAAACAGATGGAATTGAAACGAGTCAGCGGCGCGATCAGTCGGTTCCACACCATCAATCACGCAACGTCGGACGCCATGGACAAAATTGCCGTAGAAAAAGCCGATTGTCCGCTCGATTTTCCGATTCAGCTCGGCCTTCCATTCCCGCCATTCCTCCTCGGTCAGATCGCCTGTCGTGACTCGTTTTCCGGCCCGGGAAAACAGATGCGCGCTGTCGCAGCGGGCAGCCTGCGCATCGAACACATCGGTCGCAGCCGCGAGTCCCGCCGGCGGGAATTCCCGGAGCGTCCAGCCGAACATTCGCTGGGCATACTCCGAGTGATTTTGCGAATCCCCGCGGGAGGTCAGATCGAACAGGCACCCCGGAGTCCCTTCCTGCTGTGCTCCGGCGTGCAGAAACTGCAGCCCCAGTTGAGTCTTGCCAATCCCGGTCGCACCGAGAATGACTGTCAACTTGCCGGGAAACAGCCCGCCCCCCAGCAATTCATCCAAGCGCGGAATCCCCGTGGACAAACGAGCGGGCGCGGGGCAGGGTGGGGAGGGTGCGGGGTTGTGGGCAGACATGAGGCGGCCGGGCGTTGAGCGGGCAGGTGCAGGAACTGAGGTCAGACGTCTGAAACGATCGCGGGAAAGTCCAGCGGAATCGCGATCTCCGGCTGGGCGGTCGGCATGCGTTTCCGGGTAAGGTCACTGCCGAGGCTTCGTGCCGCCAAGCAATGCCGTGTTTCCGACACAGCGGGTGTATCACGAATGGCTCGATTTTGCAGTGACGAACGGGAATTCCCGCGATTCCCTTTAATCGCCGCGGTTCCCTGCAGTTTCCCGTGGATGACCGCAGTTCTCGTTCGGCTTGGTCCACCGCCTGCTGGCTCCGGCGGCTGGCCGGCTGCCGCTGTCCGCCGAATCTCTCCATCGATGTGAAATGGGTCTGGCCCCTCGCGAACTACAGGCTACAACAGGGGATAGCGTTCGGGCGTACCGGCGGACTTCAGGCTACGTCGAGGTCCGGTTGGGACGCGGTGCGGGGCAAGGGCTGAGACCGGGCTGCCACGGTAAGACAGGGAGGACGTGTGGACAAATTGCCGTTGATCGCTGGCGGCGGGCTCATCGCCTGTGCGGCGGTCTGCGCGGCTCTCTGGGGCTTGCAGCGAATCACCCGGAACGCGGCCGTAATTGACGTCGGCTGGCCCGGGCTGTTGGGATTGTTGCCCGCGGGCTATGCCTGCGCTTTGCCGGACGTCTCCAGCCGAATGTGGGCCGTCGTGGCGGTGTATGCCATTTGGTCACTGAGGCTGGGGGGCTTTGTGTTCCTCACACGGGTGCTCCGCGGAGACGAGGATGGCCGCTATGCCAGCTTGCGCTCTTCGATGGGGGATCGCTTTCAGTGGTTCCTGTTCTGGTTCTTCCAACTGCAGGGACTGGTGGCATGGCTGTTTTCGCTGAGCCAACTGGTCACGCTGACGGCCAGCGAATCTTGGCGGGTGACGGATGGGCTGGGAGTGGTCGCCTGTTTGCTGGCCGTGACTGGAGAGGCGACTGCGGATGCGCAACTGGCTGCGCATCGGGCCGATCCATCGGCAAAAGGGAAAACGTGCCGACGCGGACTCTGGCGATACTCGCGACACCCCAACTACTTTTTCGAGTGGTTGTTCTGGGTCGGCGCGGCGGCGCTCGGTTGGGGAAGTTCGCTGTGGTGGGTGCCGTTCGTGCCTGCCGTGGTCATTCTGATCTTTCTGTTTCGAGTGACCGGCATTCCGGCCACAGAGCGGCAGGCCCTGCAATCGCGGTCGGATTACCGCGAGTATCAGCGGACCACCAGTGTCTTTTTTCCGTGGTTTCCCCAGCAGAATTCCGAATCCGCACCGGCAAGCAGAACGTAGGCGCAGGCAATCTGGATGCGATCGCCGGGCCAGTCGAGCGTGCATCCGCGGCCACCGCGAGCGTCCTCACGTTTGTGAACAGCGGATTCGCCGCGGGTGAGCGGTAGGCTGGCAGCAGTGTGGCGACGGGGGTTGGAGTGACAAAAGGGACGGCATGACGCTGGGTGTGGAATTGATGGAACGGGGCTGGCTGCCCGACGGAGTGACCCGCTGGGGCATCCGGCGATTGCTGGCCGAGCGGTTGCGTACGAGGGATGCGAAAAACCCGGAGCGCAACCGCGCCGCTCTACAAGCCTGGATTGACGAACTGGACCGCAGTCCCGTGGCTCCGTTGCCCGCTGCCACCAATCAGCAGCACTACGAAGTCCCGACGGCGTTCTTTGAAGCGGTGCTCGGCCCGCACCGCAAGTACAGCAGTTGTTACTGGCCCGCAGGCGTGTCGACGCTGGAGCAGGCGGAGATCGCCATGCTGGAACTGACGGCCGCTCGCGCCGGTCTGACAAATGGGCAACAGGTGCTGGATCTGGGCTGCGGCTGGGGTTCGTTCACGCTGTGGGGGGCAGCCCGGTATCCCGACAGTCAGTTCACCGCGGTTTCCAATTCCCGCACGCAGCGGGCCTTCATTGAGCGCACGGCGGAACAGCGCGGGCTCTCGAACGTGACGGTCATCACAGCAGACATCAATGACTTCACTCCGGGTGAACATGTCGGGGGCGTGGAGTTTGACCGGATTGTCTCTGTCGAAATGTTTGAGCATGTGCGCAACTATCGCGAGTTGTTGCGCCGCATTGCCACGTGGCTGTCACCCCGCGGCCGGCTGTTCGTGCATCTGTTTTGTCACCGGGAGTTCGCGTATCCGTTTGAGGACGCCGGCCAGGACGATCAGGCGTGGATGTCGCGTTACTTTTTCACGGGCGGGCAGATGCCATCTGCTGATTTGCTGAAACACTTTCAGCACGATCTGGAACTGGAGCAGCACTGGCAGGTCTGCGGCCGCGACTATGCCCGCACCCTGCGGGCGTGGCTCGATCGTATGGACGCACAACGCGCGCAACTGTGGCCGTTGTTTGTAGAGACTTACGGAGCACGCGACGCGGGTCGGTGGTGGCAGCGCTGGCGGGTGTTCTTTATCGCCTGCGAAGAACTGTTTGCTTACCGCGGCGGCAATGAGTG
>JBGSIP010000194.1:0-6251 GCA_041742495.1 Planctomycetaceae bacterium | reverse complement strand
ATGCTGGCCCCCCGGGCCGGAGGCACGAAAACGCTCCACGCGGCAGTCGCGCAACAGGTCTTCGAGAGGCACGCAGGCCGGGTGCATGGGCAAGAGTTTTCGATGTGAATTGCGCGAAACCAGACCGACGCAGCGCGTTCACGCCGTCTGCTCGCCCCGATGGAGCTTTTGCAGCAGACTCGCGACCAGCGCCGTCCAGCCTGTCTGGTGACTCGCTCCCAGCCCTCGGCCGTTGTCGCCGTGGAAGTATTCGTAAAACAGCACGAGATCGCGCCAGTGGGGGTGCGACGCATAGGCCCGGTCACCGCCGTGACAGGGGCGGCCATGTTGAGCGTCCGGCAAAAACAGGCTAATCAGCCGCCGCGCAATTTCTTTGGCCACGTCCCCCAAGTGCATGAAGTTCCCAGACCCGGTGGGGCACTCGACCAGAAACTCGTCGCCGTAGAACTCGTGGTAGCGTTCCAGCGATTCAATCAGCAGGTAGTTGATGGGAAACCAGACCGGCCCGCGCCAGTTGGAGTTCCCGCCGAACATCCACGAATCAGAATCGCCGGGCACGTAGCGCACCCGGTGCTCCTGCCCGCCCGCATGAAAGATAAACGGCCGCTTCTCGTGCACCTTGGAGAGCGATCGAATGCCATACGGCGAGAGAAACTCGTTCTCATCGAGCATGTACGCCAGCAGGCGTTTCATGCGCTCCGGGGTCGGAATGGCGAGCAGTCGCTTGAGCGCGGCCCCTTCACCTTCGAGTTCCTGACACGACATGAATTCCGCGATGTGCGGCGTGTTGTCAAGAAACCAATTCAGCCGTTTGTAAAAGCCCGGCAGTGCCTTGATCTGGTTCTCATACAACACATCAACAGTGATCAGCGGAATGAGTCCTACGACCGAGCGGATTTTCAACGGGATGCTGCGGCCGTCCACCTTGAGATGGTCGTAGTAGAAGCCATCTTCTTCGTCCCACAGGCCGCTTCCGTCGATGGTGTTCATCGCATTGGCGATGGCGACGTAATGCTCAAAAAATTTGGAGGCCATGTCCCCGTAGGCCTGATGGTCGCCCGCCAGTTCGAGGGCAATCGAAAGCATGCTGGAACAGTAAAAGGCCATCCACGCCGTGCCGTCGGCCTGTTCGAGGTGTCCCCCGGTGGGGAGCGGCTTGGAGCGATCGAACACCCCGATGTTGTCCAAGCCCAAGAACCCGCCGGCAAACACGTGCTCGCCGCGGATGTCCTTGCGATTGACCCACCAGGTGAAGTTCAGCAGCAGCTTCTGGAACACCCGCTGCAGAAAATTGTGATCACGCTCACCCGCGGTACCAGAGAGTTCAAACACCCGCCAGCAGGACCACGCATGCACGGGGGGGTTGACGTCGCTGAAGTTCCACTCATAGGCGGGAATCTGCCCGTTGGGGTGCATGTACCATTCGCGCAGGAACAGCAGCAGTTGGTCCTTGGCAAATTTAGGATCGAGAGCGGCAAAGGGCACCATGTGGAACGCCGAGTCCCAAGCGGCATACCACGGGTATTCCCACTTGTCCGGCATCGAGATGACATCGCGATTGAACAGGTGTGGCCAGTCGAAATTGCGGCCCGTTTTGCGACTGGCCGGCGGCTGCGGCATTTCCGGATCCCCGGTCAGCCAGTCCTTCACGATGATGTGATAAAACTGCTTGGTCCACAGCAGTCCGGCATAAGCCTGTCGCATCACGCGCTGTTCTTCTTCTGCGACGCGATCGGGGAGCAGGCAGCGATAGAAGTCGTCGGCTTCCGCGCGCCGCGCGGCAAACACGGCGTCAAAGTCGGCAGCAGGATCGGCGAGGCGCTGGGCTTCTGCCGTCATGCGCAGACGCAACGTCACCGACGAACGCGAGGGGACGTCGAGTGTGTACCACGGAGCGGCTTTGGTCCCGACCCCGTGCGGCGAGACAGCCTCTTTCTGTCCGTTGATCAGCAGGCGATGGAAGGCATCTTTGACATATGGCCGTGTTTCAACGGTCCCCCCCAGTGCGGCGTGGTTGGTGTCGTTGTCGGTGAAGATCCAGCGTGGCTCCTGCCCATCGGGACCCACGTCGGCCCACAGCAGAAAACGCTGCAGAGTTTCGTGCTCGGCACACATTGAGCCGACCTGCGGATTGCGCCAGATACGCGGCTTGGACGAGCAACCCTCGTGGGTGCAGCCCCAGACCCACGTGTTGCGAAACCAGAACGTGGGCAGCACATGCAAGGGAGCAGCCACTGCAGCACGATTGTGGATGGTGAGCCGAATCAGAATGTCATCGGTGCCCGCTTTGGCATATTCGACTTCGACGTCGAAATACCGGTGGTCCCGAAAAATATTGGTGTCGGTCAGTTCAAATTCGGGATCGAGTCGACTCAGCAGCCGGTTCTGGGCGAGCAGATCGTCGTAGGGAAACTCCTCCTGCGGGTACTTGTAGAGCGCACGCATGTAAGAATGAGTGGGCGTGGAATCGAGGTAGTAGTAGCACTCCTTGACGTCTTCGCCGTGACTCCCCTCGGGCCCGCTGAGGCCAAACAGTCGCTCCTTGAGAATGGGGTCCTTGCCATTCCAAAGTGCCGGCGCAAAACAGAGGCGGCATTCGCGATCGCAAATACCCAGTAGCCCGTCTTCACCCCAGCGGTAGGCCCGCAGGCGGGCGTGGTCGTGCGGGAAGTGCTGCCACGGCTTGCTGTCGGCAGAATAGTCCTCGCGCACGGTGCCCCATTGGCGTTCGCTCAGGTAAGGGCCCCAGCGTTTCCAGTTGGCACCCGGCTCGCGACGGCGGTCTGCTTCCAGACGATCCCACTCTGCGCCGTGCAGTTCGTGTCCCAGATAGTTCGACGGCAACCTGAACTCCTTCTCAAGGCCTTGACTGACGCGGGCGGGTACGGAAAACGTGGCGGAATCGCCGGCTGGTCCCCTCTCCAATGCGTCCCGAGGACCGCACCCGGCCGTACGCGAGGGCCGCTCGTGAATGGTCGTCGCCCGGCTCAGGAATGCAAGCGCTGGCCGCAGTTTCCGTGAACGGTTAAACTGCCGGTTCAGATTGGCCCTGCTCACGCGGCGGAAATCGTGTCCGTTCGACTCACCGTCCAACCTGCCATCCGTGGCCGTGGTGGGATTGACGGCGTGGCAGCGGAAAATGTCGCTGCGGCCGGACCAATCAGCGTGAGTGGTCCAATTTCTGGTACACCGCTGGGAATATTCCGGGCGGGTTGTCATTCGTGCAAGGCCCACTGCTGTGGTCTTGCAGACTTAACCGCAGAGGCTGATCGTTCGTGGCCGCTATCCGATTTCTCTCCGGTTCCAAGCCCGGTTCAATTGTCGAACTGAAGTCCGAAGTGGCCATTCTCGGTCGTCACCCGGGCTGCCAGGTGGTGATTGACAACGTGGCCATCAGTCGGCAGCACGCCAAGATCTCGCAGACCGACGGTCAGTTCGTGATCGAAGACCTGAACAGCCGCAACGGCACGTTTCTGAACGGGGAGCCGGTCCGGGGGAAGGTGCCCATCAAGGATCGCGATCGCATCCGCATTTGCGACGTGCACTTTCGCTTCCACCTGGAAAAGCCGGCCGCCGACCTGCACGACAGCACGTACTTCAACCTGAAGTCCAAAACGCCGCCGCCCATCGATCCCGCCGCCCGCACCATGAGCGAAACGGGGGGGCCGCAGCACATTGAATCCTCCTCGTCGATCATTCGCACGCTGGAAGCGGGGCCCCAGCGCGAAGTGCGACTGGACGTGCAGCCGGAAGCCAAACTGCGGGCCATTCTGGAGATCACCCGCGCGGTGAGTCGCGAGCTGAACGTCGACCTGTTGCTCCCCAAAGTCCTCGCCACGCTGTTCAAAATCTTCCCGCAGGCCGAGCACGGGTTTGTGGCCCTGGTCAACGCCGAAACGGGCGAACGCGAAACAAAGGCGGCCCAGTCGCGATCGGGAGCCGATCCCACGGCCATGGCCGCGTGGAGTGCCACTGTGGTCGACCGGGCCATTGAGTCGGGCGAGGCGATTCTCACCGCCGACGCTTTGGAAGACACTCGGTTCCGGCACAGCGAGAGCGTCAGCGAACTGAAAATTCGCTCGATGATGTGTGCCCCGCTGATCTCGCAGTCGGGACGGGCGGTCGGCGCGATTCAGTTGGACACCAAGGATTGTTCGTTCGAGTTTTCATCGGACGACCTGGAGCTGCTGGTGGCGGTGGCCGGGCAGGCCGCGATGGCCGTCGAAGGGGCGAGGCTGCACGAAGAACTGCTGAATCAGCGGGATCTCGAACGAGACTTGCAGTTTGCCACTCAGGTCCAGTTAGGATTTCTGCCTCGCGAACGCCCCAAGGTCCCGCTGTACGAGTTCTTCGATTACTACGAACCGGCCATGCAGGTGGGGGGGGACTACTTTGACTATGTCTGGCTGCCCGATGGCCGGCTGGCAATCGCCCAAGGCGATGTGTCCGGCAAAGGGGTGCCGGCCGCCTTGCTGATGACTCGAGTGTATTGCGCCACGCGCTACCGCCTGGCCTCCGAACGGTCGGCTGGGGACGTTCTGACGCAATTGAACGCGGAGATCTCTGCCGAGGGGATGGGCTTCCGGTTCATCACGCTGGTGATTGCGATTCTCGATCCGCGGACGCACGAACTGGTGGTGGCCAACGCCGGTCACCTCCCCCCGATTTACCGCGGGCCAGATCGCCAGACGCAATTCATCGGCCAGAAATCAGCCGGCATCCCGCTGGGAATCGACTCGGATACGAGGTACCAGGAAGAGCGGTTCACGCTTCCGCCGGACGCGGCAATTCTGTTTTATACCGATGGGCTGACCGAGGCGATGAACGCCGACGAAGAGCTCTTCGGTCGCCTGCGACTGGCAGAGACGATGGCCGCCGCCCCGGGCACGGCAGAAGACATGATTCAAAAGGTGGTGCTCGCCGTCGAGGCGCACAGCCACGCCGCCGCATTGCGGGATGACATGTGCCTCGTCGCCATGCGTCGATTGGCAGAGTGAGGGCACAATCGAGCGGATGCCGACTTCGACAAACCCTCGCCGCTGAACGTCCGCAGCCTCCGGCGGCGCAGCCGTGCGTATCGCTGGTACGCCGGCGACACCGCCCGGGGAATGAGAGTCAACGGCTCTCGGGCCTACTTGAGCATCTTGGGCAACAGCTCTTTGAGTTCTTCGATCGACGCGCCGCGGCTCACCACCATGCCGTTGGCATCGACCAGAAACATCGTGGGGAGCGAGACAATCCCGTACGACAGCGCGGGAGCAGCGTCCAGCCCGCCCGGCTCGAAAATCGTCGGCCAGGTCACCTTGTAACGCTCCAGATAGGGCTTGATGGCGGCGGGGTCGGCATCCAGGCAGATGCCCACCACCTCAAAACCGCGACTGCGATTCTCCGCGTACAACTGCTGGATCTGCGGCAGATTCTCTGTGCAGGGGACACAACTGGTGGTCCAGTAAATCACCAGCACGTTGCGCCCTTTCAAACTGGCCAGATTCAGCGGCCGGCCCGACAGATCCTTGCCGGACAGCACGAGTGGCGTACCGACCATCTTCAGCCGGCGCAAGGCTCCTTGCGCTCGCTGCACGGCCTGCTCGTTCTTGCCCGCAGCGGCGATCCGCTCGTACCAGACAATCGCCTTCTCGGATTCACCGGTGAATTCAAAGTTGATGCCCAACTGCAGGGCGGCTTCGCTGGAATCGGGGACGTTGGGGAAGGCACTCGCAAATTTTTCCAGCTCAGTCAGCCACCACTGCTGGGTGGCCTGCCGGGCATCGTTGTCTGCCTTGGGGTCCTGGACGCGAACGCTGTATTCCGCCAGCAACCGGCGATAGACAACATACGCCACGAGGTCCGCCTTGGGATTCGATTTGGACCACTGGTCTTCCATGCGCTTGAGATGCTCGACACCGGCCGGGTATTGGCCACTTTGCGCGGCGGCGGCAATGCTGTCGATCATCTGCTGAATCCACTGCGTTTTCTCCTCGGCCGTCGAGGCCGCTTCTGCGATTTTGCCCAGCAATTCGGCCCGTTTGACGTTGTATTGGGCCATCGCCACACCGTTGGCGGGGTCTGGTGTCGCACTGTCGAGCCGCTGCAGCTCTTCAATGAGCTGCTGGGTCTTGGCATCCATCGTCACCGACGGCGCGTTCCCCGTGGTGGGGATCGGCGGCTGCAACAGAAAGCCACCGTCGATCATCTGCGAAGAGGATTCATCAAAGGGGCGCGGCACCTGTGTCAGCTTCCAGGCATCTCCC
>JBGSIP010000193.1:0-4166 GCA_041742495.1 Planctomycetaceae bacterium | reverse complement strand
GGCATCGGCCTGCTGGACGGTGACTTCCGACGCCTGCCGTCGCGATGACATTTCAGCCACCTGTTGAGTGCACCGCGCATGACGCTCGCGGAGGCCCCCCAGTTCGCCATCAATCTGTGTCACTTTGCCGGTGAGATGGCGAAAGTCATCGGTGGCGAGCCCCAGCCACGCCACGCGCAACTCTTCGCTGACTTCACGATACTTGGCCGCCTTGGCGGCCTGACTGCGCATGGACTGCAGTTGGGTGTCAACCTCATCCACCAGATCGCGCAACCGGGCCAGATTCTGGGCCACGCGTTCGAGTTTGCGCAAGGCATCCAGCTTGCGCGCCTTGAAACGACTGACGCCGGCGGCTTCTTCAAAGATCGTCCGCCGCGACGTCGAATTGCCTTGCAGAATCTGCCCGACACGCCCCTGTTCGATGATGTTATACGCCGACAGGCCAATGCCCGTGCCCGCGGTGAGATCCCGGATGTCCTTCAGCCGGACCACATTGCCGTTGAGCAGATATTCGCTATCACCGCTGCGGTACAGCCGGCGGCCGATACGAACTTCTGGCGTGTCGATCGCCAGTGTCCCCTGCCCGTTGTCGAAAGTGAGAATCGCCTCGGCATAGCCGCTGGGCTTGGCCTGCTTGGACCCATTGAAAATGACATCGGTCATTTCCGAGCCGCGCAGACTCTTGGGACTCTGATCCCCCAGCAACCACTTGATGGCGTCAACGACGTTGCTCTTGCCGCTGCCGTTGGGACCGACGACGCACGTGATCCCTGCCGCAAAATCGAACGCGGTCCGTTCGGCGAAGCTCTTGAAGCCGAAGAGTTCCAGCGAACGGAGCATGCCAAGGGATCCAGACCAGCGACCACGGCGACCACGCAACGTCAGCCGCGTCACAACGAGGAACAATCAAATCACAGCTCGAGCAGGCCAACTCATGTCGGTCGGGCTGTGCCTGACGCAACGTCGATGTCACCGCCACACGCACATCACAGCAGCCAACCGGTCAGGCTGCTCCCAACCATCATCGTGACCCGATGCTGAATGCTGTCAGGCACAGCCTGACCCAAGGGTCTGTGAACTTCCGTTACTCCCATCACTGCCATCAGAATTCCGTAGGCCCGACTGACTATTCCTTGTCGTTGTCCTCTTCCGCACCTTCGAACGGGTCATCGTCACCCTCTTTACCCAGCACCGACTTGAGTTTCTCGAACGGGTTGGCGCTGTTGTCCGACAGTTCGTCCTTGCGACGCTGGTCGTCCGATTTGAGTTCGTCCGCCGTCGGTGCCGCCAGGGCTTCGCTGTTGAGCAGCAAGGGGGTGGTTTGTGCATCCCGGGCGGGGAATAGGTTGGGACTGATGCTCCCGCGTCCGATCTTCACATCGGTGCCAGCCGCCGCCGTGCCCCCCACCTGCTGAATTCCCTGCGGGTCGCTGGGCCGGTGATAGGTTCGTCCCGAGAGGGGGAGTTCATCAATGCCAATTCGGCCAGGCAGATTTTTCTGTCGGTTCGCCTGGGCCAGCATCTGGGCGACGTCGGGATAGGAGGCCCCCAGTTCAGCCACGGCGGCGATGATGTCAGCCAGTTTCAGCGATACGACCCGTTCCTGTGACTTTCCCACTTGATGCTGGGCGATCGTGACCCGATCGTCCCCTTCGCGAGCGGTGACCAGAATGTCTTTTCCGGCGCGGACGGCCAGCGGGGTACGCACTTCCTGATCGTCGCCAAAGAGCACAATTTCCATTTTCTGGCGATGCGTGAGGTGAATCATTGGTTCGCCCGTGCAAGGGAGCGCGTGCAGCTTGAAGCCCCCGTCGAATGTCCTGCCGCGAACCAGAGGATCCTGTTCGTCAATTTCTGTCATGGTGCGGAAGGCACCATAGCGGGTTTCCAGACTCGGCTCGCTGACCAGTTCGCGGAGATAAACAAACGCCTCCGCGTTGCCGGTGGCGGCCATTGCGGCAAAGGCAAAAATTCGAAACGCCGGCTCGTCCTTGGCGGCCTGCGCCAAGACCTCCAGGCCGCTGGAATCGTCCAGATAGGCCAGCGATTGCGCGGCAAAGAAGCGGCATTCCACCCACGGCGAAGCCAACGCCTTTTTCAAGCTGTCAATCGCCCGCGGGCCAAGCGCTTCCAATTGGACAGCCGAGCGCTGCGCGGTCGCAGGCACCAGCAGTTCCTTGGCCAGCCGTTCCATCCGCACCTGCTCCTGCACGTCCGACTCTTTGAACGCAATATTCTGGAGCACATTGATGTAGTGCGGGAAGTTCTCGCCGTACCGGTCCTGGATGCGCAGGATAATTTTGTGATCGGTCTTGGCTTCCGCCAGCGACTCCCGGTGGCCGTACTTGTCGTAAGCGTAGAACCGCTGGCCGATGCGTTCACCAATCCGTTGGGCGTTTCGGCCGCTGCGGAAATCGTCGTTGAGGAGAATCTGCATGTCGCGTTCGGCCAGCGAAACGGCTCCACCGACGATCGAGCCGCGTTTGAGCAGACCCGCCACTTCTGCCGCCGATTTTCCTTCGCCCGTGGACACCAGAATGGGGCCTGCCGCCTTGGCCTGAGTGTGGCCTTCCATCACGCCGCGACCGGCGACGACGGCATGCTCAGTCAAGAAGCATTCCATCAGCCAGCCGCCGTTCAGACTCTGGACCTCACTCCGCTCGGGGACGCGCACTTCGACGTCAAAGCGGTCCCCTTTCTTCACCAGCGGCGGGAGATAAGCGCGGACAATCACCAGCGCTGTCGACGGCGATTGCAGGATTTGATTGGGATTCTCGACCCCCCGCCGACGCATATCGTCCAACAGAGCCGTGCGGTATTGCGAGGCCGGCGGATCTTCGCCAGTGCCCGGCAAGCCCGTCACCAGCCCGACCCCTTCGAGCGTCACCAGGTTGAGCCCGGAGAACGTCACGTGATCGCCAATCATCGGCGGATCGACGGAGTCGTTGCTTTCAAACGCAAAGTCGTCCCGCTCGACCGTCTGCTTTTTGGCAAACGGCAAGGCGGGCATCCCCAAATTCATCGCCATGCAGCCAGAAAATGCCGCCAGACAGCCCAGCGCAACCAGTGCGGCCGTGTGCGGCAGAGACGGTAGAACGAGGCGGCGATGGGCCATGGGAGCGACCTTGGAGATGCCACACGAAGTACGGCAGCCACCCTGACGAGCGGCGCGCTATCGAACCAGAACGGCTCGACCGGAGGGGAAACTGCCCGGGACGTTACGGAGACCGGCTGGCAGGGGTCAATGCGCGTTAGACCGTCAGGGGTATTCGGGCATTTTCGTCAATTCGCCACTGGCGGCGGTTCCGGGCGTTGGTTGCTCGCCAGCCGCCAGCAGGGCTACGATCGCACATGGTGGCGAGTGTTGCATCCCCGCCGACGTCCCCCTGCCCCCCGTTTCGTGAGGAACCTGCCTGTGCCCATTTCGCCACCGTCCAACTGGAAACTGTCGCTGCTCCCCACTCTGCTGCTGACGGCGGCCGCCGGGTGGGCTCTGATGGCGACCACTGCCACAGCCAACCCCGTTGAGGACACTGCCACCATGCCCGTCGCCGCCCACGCCCAAGGCGAACGCGTCTATCGCCATGTCGTGTTGTTCAAGTTTGCCGAGACGGCGACCGCCGAGCAAATTGCGGGTGTCGTCCGGGATTTCGCCGCGCTCCCGTCCAAGATCCCGCAGATCCAGTCGTTTGAATGGGGCACTGACATCAGCCCGGAAAAGAAATCGCAGGGCTTCACACATTGCTTCCTGCTGACGTTTGCAGGCACCGAGGAACTGGAAGTCTACCTCCCGCATCCCGATCACAAGGCGTTCGGCGCCAGCCTCAAGGGGCTGATCGCGGACGTGCTGGTGGTGGACTACTGGACGCAAAAGTAACGCCGCGCCACGCCAGACCAGTGCAGACCAGACCAGTGCAGACCAGACCAGCGCAGGCACGGTAGCGACGGCCGTGACCAAACGATGTGCGTGCCGTCACCCCGCCCGACGCCATTCGGGTGGGGTGTCAGCGGCCCCCGGCTCACTGGTCACCGAGTCGGCCGACTGTTCGCGACGGACGGCCGCCTGCAGTTGAGTCAGCTTGGCTTCCAGCGCTTCGTATCCGCGATCCAGGTGATAGACACGGTGAATGACAGTGGTCCCCCGCGCGGCCAGCGCGGCAATGACC
>JBGSIP010000192.1:0-2134 GCA_041742495.1 Planctomycetaceae bacterium | reverse complement strand
TCGAGCGGTCGGAGTCGCACGATCTGCGAACCGAAATTGGGGAAGTCAGCTGGCGAAGGTGGTTCCAACTGACCTGAAGGGCTGACCTTATCGGTTGTGTAGCCGGTCATCATCTGGTAGATGGCGGCCGTGTGGTTGAAGAGCCCGTTGGGTGTGTAGCTCATCGACCGAATCATGGTGAACTTGTCGTTGATCTGTGCGAGTCGAGGCAAGACCTCGGTGAAATGGACCCCCGGGATCTTCGTACCGATCGGTTGGAACACGCTACGGACTTTTTCGGGAGCATCGGGTTTGGGATCCCACAGGTCCAAGTGACTCGGGCCTCCCTGCAAATAAATCAGGATCACGCTCTTGGCTCGGTTCCAGCCGGGACCACCGCTCGGATTGGTGTCTGCGGCCGCGGCCTGCAGTCGCAGCACCTGTCCCAAAGTCATTCCCAACAGGCCGGCGCCGCCGACTCGCAGCACATCGCGCCGCGTCACACCCACATTCTGATCGCAGATATCCTTGCCCGGTTGGCCGAAGAGTCGCCACATGCCATGGTTCCCCAAAATAAAAGTGTGCTGGTTAGCGGGGGTGTTCAAACCGTCAGTAATTGAACAGGAACGCCGGGCTATTGATCAGCGCCCAGGCCAGATCCTGCGCAGCGGTCAAGCGTTTGTCATTGATTTGTACTTGGCTCTGTTGCGCATCGCCCCGCAACTGTACCAATGCCGGATCCTCACGCACCGGCACACTCAGTGCCGCGATCATTGCTTGTCGTTCGACGACACCCGCATCGATTGGCACGGGCTGACGCGCCGCGTCGACCGCAGCCACGAGCTGCTGAAACGGTGGATAGACACGGCGGAAGTACTCGAGCACAAACTTGCGGGAATCGGCAGAGCGTTGTGTCGGCGGCGTCACGCGTATACTGGCGAGCGGTTCCGGCAGGCTCAAACCAATCGGACTGGCATCGGTGGTCACGGACACTCGTAACCGCGCCAGACGGTGATGGGGGGCGTCATGGAACTGATGGATCCGCACTTGCAGCAATAGTCCTTGGCCATCACCGATGGGCTGTCGCGTCTGGAATGTTGCCCAGTGCACCGTACTGCCGGCCGGATGCACGGCCCAACCACGCTGATCCTGCGCTACGCCATCAATCGCCTGTGCGATATCGAATCCTTGTTGCGTGAAATCGGCCGTGGCGCGTTCGAGCGGGATCGCGGTCCACTGTGTCGGTGCGGACGGAGTGGCGGTGAGGACTTCGAATTCGGTCACGACGAAATTGCCGTTTTCAGGCAGTCCGGGCCCGCCCCCTGGAATACCCGTTGCCGGCAGTGCCTCGAGCCGCAGCCCTGTGATGTCCCGCAATCGCGTCGCGAACGTCAGGGTGTACACCCCTTTCTCGGCGTCGCCGGAGGCTCGTACCGAGCGGTCCTCAAGTGGCTCGAGCACGGCGCCATTGGTTGACTCAAGTTGCCGCGGAGCCAACGGGTACCACTGCGATTCACCTGCCAGTCCGGCGGCCCAAGCATCGAAATGCGTGTCGATCTGGGATTCGAACTCGGTGACCGCCGCCTCGGCAGTCTGTAATCGCGCGGCCCGCTGTTGTTCGAGTTCTGCGCGCTGTGGTGCGATCTGTTGTTCGTAGGCCACGAGGTCATTCTGGGCATTCGCCAGTGCCGACATGCGCTCCTTCTCAAGTTGCTCTCGTCGCCTGATCCATTCGGCCTCCGCCGATTGCAGCTGGTTCGTCAATTGCTGATGATCGAGATCAATCTGGTTGATCAAGCTGTGCAGGAGCGAGAGCTCCTCATTTGAGGCGTGTCGATTCAGGATTCGCAGGAACAACTCATCGACCAGTTGTGAATCGTCGGTTTGCTCTTGAGTCAATCGAGTGATCGCATTCTGAGTATGAGCAATCGCTTCGGCCACCACCGGTCCGCTCAACATGGCCATGATAGGACCGAGTTGAATGTCGTTGGATCGTTCGCACTCGCAGACGCTTTCACGCACGGGCCTCCCGAGTGTTTCGAGAAACCCGCTGGGAAGTGTGATGCCCGTGTCGGGTAATTGGATGGCGCGAGTGCCGGCTGGCACGCCAGGAATGTTCGGAGTGGTCCCGGTGACTTCGTGAACCGCGTCGAAC
>JBGSIP010000191.1:0-2180 GCA_041742495.1 Planctomycetaceae bacterium | reverse complement strand
GAGCGAGTTGGCTGCCGATGGGCGCCGCGCCAGCATGGCAGGGACGATCTCGTCCGAACGTTGAGCAGAACCTATGGCCTGCAGGCCGGGTTGTCGCCCCGCGGGTTCACTTCGAGCATCTGACTGCAGACTGGCTGTGCGGAGCAGTGGGGTCGTGGAGGAGGGCCACGATGCGAGGCGTGAGGTGCCGTATGTGCCCCGTTGATGGGCCAGCAGCCACGGTGAATCCGCCGGGAGATCATCGCGCGGCGCTACGATGAGGCCGACCTGTTCGTCGGCAGCGCACAGCCCCACGGCTGCGATCTCGATAATGGACAAAAGTTCATTATCTACTGGCAGCGGGATCGATTCCCCCGGGGACAGCAGGTGCAATTCCCAGCCATGATTCTGCGCTGCCAGGGCCGAGTTGGGGATTTCAAACCGGGCCGCATGGCGGGTCACAATCTCGGGTGATGAATCCCTGGTCCGCGTTGCCGGACGAACTGGCCAGGCCGGGATGGTGGAGGCGATGAGCAGACCAACCACGGCGAAACCGGCCAGCCACGGAACGAGCGCACCGCCCGCGGGCACAGGGCGCGGCAGGCGATGCCACGGATCGATGGGGGGGCGGAGCGGGTTCACACCCGTCGAGATCGGCAGCGGTCGAGACCGAACTCAATACAATCGTTACAACCGGTCGAAATTCCCGGTCAGTCCGCCTAGACGCGAGTAAATCGCAGCGGCAGGACGATGTGGATCGCCGGGCGGAGTGTGTCGCGAAGGGACCTTTGCAGGGTGTGAATTTCCGTGGCGGTACCGGCACAATCGCTACAACCGGGGTAAGAATTCCCGTGTATCCGGGCCGTACGGGCGCCGGTCTGTGTACCCGCTTGATTTCCCGCAATCGCAATAGATGTCCCGGGAAATTTCTTTCCCGACGACCGAACGAATGGGTAGACTGCGCGGAGCGGCGAGGACTGTATGCGCCGCGTCATTTCGCGCTGGAGAGTGGTGATCGCTGTTCCTGACAGAGGCGTCGAATCGGCAAGCTGTGCCGGTTGCACTCCTGTGGATGGCTCGGCCACCCTTTTCGCTGATCCCGATACCCACAGGGAGCACGGGCAGTATGTTCGTCAAGCTTTCCGCTGTCTTCGGTCTGGGCGTGGCATTTGTGGCGTCTCCGGCATTGGCCGGGGAACCCTTGGCCAGTCACCAGTTTGCTGATGGCTCTGTCATTGTCGCGGTGCCTGTGCGGGCAGCCAGCGATGTCGGCATTCGCGCGATTCGGCACGTCATTGTGCTGGACACTTCGGCCAGCCAGTCGGGGCAGTACCGCCTGGATACGCTGGAGACAGCACGGGCCACGGTGGCCAACTTGCCCGGCGATCACAGTGTGCTTGTCTATGCAGCCGATGTCGGCCTGCAGGCTCTCACGCCGCAGGCGGTTCGGCCAGGTTCTGCGGAACTGGCTGCCGCCTTTGAGGCGGCTGCTCGCCGCATTCCGGCTGGCGATACCAATTTGCTGGCAGCGCTGACGCAGATCGTAGCAGCATCGAGCGCCAGCGAGCCGACTTCTGTGTTGTACATTGGCGATGCCATCTCCGCCGTGACCGAGTTTTCGGCCGCCGAACTGAACGAACTGACCTCGCTGGCCGTTGTCAATCGGGTGTCGATTTCGAGCGTCGCATATGGCCCACGGTTGGACGTGGCCTTAATGGGAACGCTGGCCTTGCACACAGGTGGTGTGGTCCGGGCTCCCGTCGATCAGGCGGCTGCCGTGTCGGCGGCGGAACTGGGTATGGAGGCGGCCGCTGCGCTCGCCAACATCGTTGTGTATCCCACGACCTTGCAGGCAACTTGCAATTCGCAATCTGTGGTCAGTTCTCCCGCGACGGCTGTGCCACTGCGGACCGATCGTGACACGATTTATCTGGCCCAACTCCCGACCGGCGGGACGATGGAACTCCAACTGCTGGCCGACGCTGCCACCGTGGGAGCGTCCACAGTCAGCCTGACGGATAGCCGCCATCACGATGGGATGCTGGCCAACCTGTGGCACCGCGCTGCTCTCACCGACGGGGTCGCAAACCCGCTGGCTGGGGGCAATCTGTTTGAAGAAGCCCGCGTGACGTGGGAAGCCTCCTTGCAGGAGTCGCTGCGGCAGGCCGACGCGCACCTGACTGCCGGCCGCGTGGATGACG
>JBGSIP010000190.1:0-2761 GCA_041742495.1 Planctomycetaceae bacterium | reverse complement strand
GACTCCCCCCGCGGCCGCAGAAGTCGGCTCTGGCTCGGCGACTGCGGCCGACACGCTGCCGAGTGAACCGGCGGCGGACGCAATCCCCGCGGAACGACCGCTCGATCCGACCGCCGATCTGTTGTTTCTCGCGCAACGGCTCAACGGCGTGGTGCGCGATTCCGTCGCCGTGGTGTCTTGGATGGGGCGGGACGGCAACCGCGAAGGACTGGGGGCTGGCTTTGTCGTCGGCGAGGATGGTTTGCTCGCCACCAATCTGCACGTCATTGGCGAAGCCCGGCCGCTGACGGTGGAATTTGCTGATGGCCGTCGGTTTGACGTGACGGAAATTGTCGCCACCGACACACAAGCCGACCTCGCGCTCATCCGCATTGCGGCGACCGGTTTGCCAGTCTTGCCGTGGGGAGATTCAGAAGCCGTCGAGCCCGGGGAACCCGTGGTGACCATTGGCAATCCCCGCGGATTGACGTTCAGCATCGTGCAAGGGGTCGTCTCAGCCCGCCGGGAAATCAACGGCCTCAACGCAATTCAAGTGGGTCTCCCCATTGCCCCCGGCAACAGCGGCGGGCCTTTGATCAATCATCGCGGTGAAGTGATTGGCGTCATCACGTTGAAATCAGCGCACGAAGACAATATCGGCTATGGCATGCCCAGTTCCGCGTTGCAGCAGTTGCTGCGCGATCCGCATCCGGTGCCGATGTCCCGCTGGCTGACGATTGGCAAAGTCGATCCCGCACGCTGGAAAGTGCTCTTTGGAGCCAACTGGCGCGAACGCGGAGGCGTGATTGAGGTGACCGAACCGGGACAAGGCTTTGGCGGCCGGTCGCTGGCCCTGCGCGAGGGAGTATCCCACGAGATTCCCGGCGAGATCGCGGTGTCCATTCGCCTGCTGCCCACGGAAGACCTGGCCGACACGGGGGCCGCCGGGTTGGTGTTCCTGGCGGACGGTCGACAGCGACACTACGGCTTTTATCCCAGCAACGGCCGACTGCGACTCACTCGCTTCAACGGCCCCAATGTGTTTGCGTGGGACGTGCTTCAGGAAGTCGATTCCACCGCGTGGCGGGTCGGCAACTGGAACCGCTTGCGGGTCCGCATCGAGGCAGATCGCCTGTTCTGTTATTGCAATGGTGAACTTGTCATCTCGGAGCAGATCGCCGCTGGCGACGAGAAACTCTTCGGACTGGCCAAATTCCGGAATTCGCGGGCTCAGTTTCGAAATCTGACGTGGGGGGCACAACTTCCCGATGATCAGCCCGCTCCCGAAACGCTGGTCCAGACCCGGCAACTCGTCGGGAATCTCCCGCTGCATCGTCCGGCCATGCCCGATCAAGTCGCTGCAGCGGCAGACCTGCCTGGAGAATCACTCGACCTGTTGCGGGAAGAGGCGGATCGACTGGAGCAACGCGCGCAACGAGCCCGCGAACTGGCCGACCTGGCGCATGTCCGGCGGGTCCTCCAGACTCTTCAATCTCTGCTCGCCGATCAGCCGCTGATTGCGGCCCCTGCCGTGAGTTCCGCAGACACGTCGACGGTCACGCAGGCTGCAGAGACCGTCGACCCCCTGTTGTGCGCGTTGTGGCTGGCCCGACTGGATCAGCCGCATGTCGATGTGACCGCCTATGTGGCCCGCATCGATCGCCTGGCCGCGGAAATTCTTGATCATCTGCCGGACACGGCCACTGCCTTCGATCGGCAACAGGCGCTCCACCAACTGCTGTTTGAAGAACTCGGCTTTCACACCAGTCACATTGATGTCTCAAATCGTGCCAATCAGCGGCTGACAGACGTCATCGACGACCGTGAAGGCTCGCCGATTGCTTTGTCGCTCGTTTATTTGAGCCTCGCCCGTCGCATTGGTTTGGCAGCCTACGGGGTCGGTATTCCCGGCCGATTCATGGTCCACACCGAATTGTCTGCCGATGGACTGGTCGACGTCGCGGACCGGGGCCGCACGCTCGACCGGGAGGACATTATCGATCTGGTGCAAATCGACTACCAGCAGCCGTGGGACGAGGAGTTCCTCGCGCCAGCCTCCACCGCGAGTATTCTGCAGCGACTGTTGCGCAACCTCATCACCTCCGCCGAGCGCGAAGAGGACGACCACGTTCTGCTGCGGTATCTCGATGCCTACGTGGAATTGTTCCCCACGGTGGGGATCGAACAGCGGTTCCAACGAGCGGTCGTGCGCGGTCGGACCGGTCGTGTGGTGGAAGCTCTCCAGGATGTGGACGCGTTGGCGCAACAGGCCACGCCAGCCCAGACGGAATTATTGGACGAACTGCGGGAGTGGTTGGCCACCCGCTCAAATTGACCGGGCGTCATCTGCCGCATGATGTCGCCGTTGTGCCTCGCCAACGGAAACCGCCAGCGTCGCGCTGCGGGGGCTGTCGCAGCGGGGGCGGGTGGCCGGATGAGGGGCAGGCGGGGGGTGAGACGAATCGTCCGGCCGGGTCTGCAAGATCCTTTTCCGCGGTGATCGAACCGGTTACGGTTAGCCAACCTTGGGCTCAGGCGAGTGGGCCGGGACGGAAACCGCGCGGGCGTGATTTTGAAGATCGTGAGACATGAAATACGTGTTGGTCATTCCTGACGGGGCCGCCGACGAACGGCAGGCTGCGCTGGGTGAGAAAACGCCGTTGGAGGCGGCCCGTGTGCCGCACATGGATGCCGTCGCCCGGGCAGGTCGGGTCGGGTTGGCCAACCACGTTCCCGCCTCGCTTCCGTCGGGGAGCGATGTCGGCACGATGAGCCTGTTCGG
>JBGSIP010000189.1:0-3981 GCA_041742495.1 Planctomycetaceae bacterium | reverse complement strand
CGGGCCCGGCTGAATTCCTTGCCATCGTGTGAGGCAATTCGGGCCGTGACTACAACCTTGTCGCCCTGCGTGATCTTCACGGCGGGCCACGACTTCACAAACTTGGGCCCTTCTTCATAAGTCTGCTGGCTGGGTGCTCCGGTGTGGTCTTCTGCAAAGCCAGAACCGATCTGCACGCGATACGTCGAGTTACCGTCGCTCTCACCCACGGTGTGGAACCGGACTTCGTATTCACCGGTCGCAAACGGGAATGCGGTCGCCGTGGTTCCTTCCTTGTTCTTGCCCGGGTTGACCGCCAGCCATTCGCCATTGATGTAAAAGCCGCTCTGGTCCAGCGGAAAATCTTTGGCGAGCATCACCATGCCGGACGGCGCGGGCATCGCTTTCGGAGCGCCGCTAGCCGCCGGGGGGGAGGCGGGAGCCTTCCAGTAAGCCTGCTCGATGGCTGGATCAATCGCAAATGCGGCTGGCAGATTGCCAGTGGCACGCGGGGCCGGTCCGACATCGTCCGGCCGTACGAAGTCGCGATTCGTGGTCAGCAGAAATTTGTCGAATTCAAAACCGTCTTCTCGCATACTGAACTGCACGGTGTGCAGGCCAGCTTCCTGCACATCGAGATAGATTCCGTGTGCTTCGCCGCAATGCTCGGCTTCCGTCCGCTGCTTGCTTTCCCAGTGCCAGCGTTTCTTGCCTTCGCACCATTGCAGTCGCTGCCCGGATGCTGGCCATTCGCCGTCCAGACCGACGTGCAGACCGTTGTCTTCCCCCCCCGTTGACATCGCGCGCACCCAGACGTAGTACCGACCGGGAGTCTGGAATTGCACTTGGTATTTGACGACGCCCATCACGCCTGGCTCGTTACTGAAATTCTCACCCGATTTCAGCTTGTCCCCGTGCGTGCGACGGGTATCGGGGAGAATTTCCAGGTAGGCATTGCCACTGGCTCCGGCGGCGTGATTCCCGTCGGGATCCATCGTCGCTTCTGGCGTCTGGGCATACGTCGTGAGATACCAGGCGCGAACGTCCGACTGGGATTGCTCGAAAAAGTGTTCCGCTTCGACGGCGACGAGGCCGTCCGTCTCCACAAACGTCAGCGGGGTGGACTGCAGCGGCTGCCGCAAATCGCCCCCCTGCAACGGGGACATCATCCAGCCCGCGAGCAGAGCGCTCGCCAAGCTGGGAACCAACAACAAGCGGGGTAAGCGCATAGTCAACCTCGATCCAACGGGTTACGGGGACACCAACCACCGGGACTGACAGCGGCAACGGATTGCAGACCTTCGGCAAGTCGGTCGCAGGCACGCCTTCAGCGGGGAGATCATTTAGTAGAACATTTCACGATCTACAAATCAAACAATGCAGTTTGTTTTGCAGAGTGGAATGACATGTCACACCGGGCAACGAAACGTCTGCCTCATTGGCGCGAGGTATCATTTCTTGTTGCCACCGTTGGACGGACGGCTGTCAGAATTACCCCGCGGCCAGTCATGCCGGGTAGCAGGAAATCTCGGCAGTTGCGCCAGCCTTCAAACCACCTGGCGGGGTCAACGCCAGGTTGCGCTCAGCCAGCCCACGATTGCTTCGGCACTCCCCAAATTGGTGGCTAGAGGCACCCGGTGGACATCACAAACCCGCATCAGGGCGGAGACATCGGGATCGTGCGGTTGCGCGGTGAGAGGGTCCCGCAGGAAGATGACCGCGCGGATTTTCTGTTCGGCGACCCGGCCGCCGATGATCAAGTCCCCGCCGTCGGGACCATGCACCACGCACTCCACGGGGAGGCCAAATTCCGCCTGCAAGCGTCGGCCGGTGTTCCCCGTCGCCACCAGCGGATGACTCCGGAAGAACGTCAGATGCCGCCCGACGAAAGCCAGCAGATCGTCTTTCTGCGCATCGTGGGCAATCAGCGCGATCATGTGGCCTCCGGTTTGGTGCGCAGGTTCATTGCGGCGGGCAACTCGCTGTGTGCGTGGTCGAGTTCACGCCCTGGCATCGCTCTTGGCTTGGCTGCCTTGGTCGCAGTCTCCCGCACCCGGCGCGTCCCGACAAGCTATCCCCCCTCGTACCGTTCGGGAGTTCCCACAAATTCCTCGGCGAATTCGTCTCGGACATGGATTTCAGCCCGGTCCAGGGGAAACTCCGTCGTTTGGTCGGATGAGTCCCCCGGTTGGGCCACCAGATCCATCACCAGTCGGATGCGGTCGTGTTCCACGCCATACCGTTCGAGTTCCACGCGAATGCCTTGGCCGCGGCGAAAAGCCATCTGATACCGCTGACTGGTGTTGCGAAAGGGTGCGGCGGAGCCCGGGCCCGACATGGCCCGCACCTCGATCTTGTTTGGCTTTCCCGCCAGTGACCGGGCAATCGCCTGCAGTTCGAGCTGCCCCGCGGCGTCGAGGCTGTCGTCGTCGGCACCAAAGCGCAGGACGCGACCTTCTCGTACCGAATGCCCTTCGGGCAGCCGATAGACGTGCACGTCATTCCCGGCGGCACTCGGGCGTTTGGTCCCGCCGAGTCCGGGATCGGTCGAACTGGGGGACCCCAAGACGGCTTCGTCTGCTAGCGACACCATCGAGTTGCCGGGAAAATTCCGTCCGGGAGCCGACGGCGGAGCCCCGGAGTACCCGAGGTACTGTTCGAGGGACTCCAGAATGGCGCGGTATTTCTTGTCGGCGTTAATTTCGCTCAACGAGACCAGCATGATGAAGAATGTGAGCAGCAACGACATCATGTCGCCATAGGTGACGACCCATTCCGGAACGCCCGCTGGTGCATCGTCTTCCATCTAGCTGAACCCCTGTTGGCAAATTCAACGGATCGCAATATTCAACCTGGGCCGCAAAATTCAGCAGCTTCGGTTCAGCAGGGTGCTGACTTGAGCTATTCTCAGGCGGCGACAGACTTTGCCGGCATCGTCGGACAGGTTGTGTCGATCTTCCCACCGCTGTCATCAACAGATCGACCCGGTTTGCGGTCCGTCTGAAGAGGTGTCTGAATCTCTTGGTGACTTCTTGACATTGAAGTCGCCGAAAGAAACAGCCAACGTCGCTGAGTCGGGTATGCCGTATCACTATATCTCCCAGGCCAGCCAGCTTGCCCCGTTTCTCGAGCATGTGCGGCAGCAGGGCATCGTGGCGTTTGACACGGAATTTGTGTCGGAATACACGTTTCAGCCCGAACTGTCCCTGCTTCAGTTCGCCACCCCCGAGCAGCGCGCCGTCGTCGATCCGTATCTGGTGACCGAGCTGGACGACTGGTGGCAGATCATGCTCGATCCTGCCATCTGCGTGGTGGCCCACGGCAGCCGGGAAGAGGTGCGGTTTTGTCTGCGCGCCACCGGCCGTCCGCCGGTCAATTACATCGATGTGCAACTGGTGGAAGGTCTGCTGGGCCGGGGCTACCCGCTGTCGCTGAGCAGCCTCATCCAGCGGGTGCTGGGGATTACCGTCCACTCCAAGCAAACCCGCACCGACTGGCGCAAGCGGCCGCTGTCCCAGCATCAACTGGCGTATGCCATTGACGATGTGCGACATCTGCTCGCCATCCACGCCAGCCAGCGCGAACGACTCACGGCGCTGGGACGTACCACCTGGGCTGACGCGGAACTCGCCAACTTTCTGCTGGAATCTGCGGAGGACTTTCACGCTGAAAGCTGGACCCGGCTGCCGGGCCTGCATCGGCTGACGGCGCGAGAACTGGCTGTCGTGCGGGAACTGGGACGCTGGCGCGATCGGCAGGCCGAACAGCAGAACCGCCCGGCCCGGCGGATTTTGCGTGACGACCTGATCATCGACATTGCATCCCGGCGGCCGGAGACGATGGACGCTCTGATGTCGACCCGCGTCAACGATGACGGCGCTTTTCGCCGCTCGGCGGCCGAGTTGCTGGAGTGCGTGAAACGTGGGAGCAATGTGAGCGCGGAAGACCGGCCAGTGCTTCCCGCGGATGGCAATCCCCCCGGTGGCGGGACGTACGAAGAGA
>JBGSIP010000188.1:0-4066 GCA_041742495.1 Planctomycetaceae bacterium | reverse complement strand
AGGGACGCGTTGCGGGTCGTAAGGGTTGCGGGTGCGCTGGAACGCCGAGTTCTCGCACGAGGAGCCCATCGCGAATTCATCGAGATTGGTTTTGCCCACGAGCACAGCCCCCGCTGCCTTGAGCCGGGCCACGCAGGTGGCGTCATAGGGGGACCGAAACGACTTCAGCATGCGACTGGCACAGGTGGTGTGCCCTTCCGTCATGCAGAGGTTGTCCTTGATGGCGATTGGCAACCCGGCGAGGGGCAACGAACCCACGTCACCGCTGTTGCGGGCGTCGTCAACACGCTGCGCCCGCTCTCGGGCCGCGTCGGCATGGACCTCCAGAAAGGACCCCAGGGCCCCGTCGTCGTCGGCGATGTTCTGGAGCACCGTGGCCGTCAATTGCGTGGCCGTCAGGCGGCCCGACGACAGCTCTGACCACAATTCGCGAGTCGAAGGGAGAGGGCGTGGCACTGGGGGGGCTGCTTGCAAGGACCGCGGCGGAAACGGGAGTTCAGCGCGGCCTGGCCGGCAACGGCAAATGGTCAGCGGCCAGACTGCGTGAACGGGAGTGTGACTTTTGCCCCGGCTGCCGTAAAGCGATTCGGCCGTGAAGCCCGTCGCTGCCGCGCATGCTTTTGCGCGGAGCCGGATCAGGGGACGAAACGGAACACACGGGAGGCAGTGCCTCACCCGCCGCCGAGGATTTCCCGGCACTGAGAAAAACAGGCCGTCGGTCCGGGGAGCGTTTTGCAGAGCGGCTTCGCGTGGCAGTGACGGAGTGACGACATCTTCGCGAAAGACGTTGGCCAGCGGAATCGCATGGGCCAGCGGCTCGACGTCATCCGTGGGGACCGCCGCCAGACCGCCGACATACGTGAGAATGGCCGACATGCGGGCTTGCACGTCGGCCAGTTCTGCAGGTTGCAAATCGAGCCTGGCCAAGGCGGCCACCTTGGCCACGGTTTCGGCGTCGACGTGGGTCGTCACCGGAACTATTCCTCGGGCAGCGTGAAGGGCTTCCGGACCGGAGCCTTCAGCACTTCACCAGAGCGAATCATGCGGACAGGAACCCAGCGGCGGACGATCTTGCCGTCTTCCAGCACGCGAATCTGCTGGAGATTCTGGCGATACAGGCGTTTGGTGATACCGGTCGTCTTGCGGCCGTTACCGCCCAAGTACTTGGCCTTACCGCGTTCCACTTTGGAATTGCCGCGGCCGGGGGTCAAATCGCCGTACAGAGCCATCGTTTTGGCCCGCCGGATGCGCTTATTCTTCTTGAGCGTACTCATCACACCACCAGGACGTCAGTGCACCACGATTGAGTCCGACATTCACAAACCGAATGCGGCAACTCAGTCGACACGCGGATAGCCAGCCGGCCACTACGGTCGCTGAGTGAATCGCGAAGTCTACCCAAGTCGGCCCAGCATGCAAGCCAGATCGCCCGCTCGTCGGGGATTTGTCAGTTGCGGGAACTTTGTCGCTGCGCGGGGATTCCTCGATTGAAGCGGTCCCTGGCGTCTGGGCGATTGGCCACGGCGATTGGCCCGTTGAATGGCGACAGCCGTCGATTCGTGAAGCACGACTCCGCAGAATTGCCGCTCCAATGAGCCCGATGGTCACGAAGACGGTGCGGAATTGTTGACAAAGCACCGCGATTCACCGTAGCATTCCACGCTCTGTCTGGCGGGGAGGGTTGCGACCGGCTGTTCCTCCGAAGCCTTAAGTTGTTTCGAGAACAGTATTTTTGAGTGATCGGGTCGAACCATGGCAGTTCCCAAGCGCCGTCAGTCTCATTCTCGCACGCGGAAACGCCGCGCTCACGACTTCGTGGTGAAAATCAACCTTGGCTCGTGTCCGCAGTGCGGGACCGCCCGCCCGAACCACGTTGCCTGTCCGAACTGTGGCCAATACATGGGCCGCACGCTCGTGGAGTCGGCTGACTAAAGTCTTCGGGGCCGCCGACGGTGATGACAGAGTCGGCTGTGCCACCTCTGTTTCGTCGCCGTGCTCGGGCGGAATGGGTTTGCGCGTCGCTCCTGAGCGAATGTCTGAGTGTGGCGACAGTCTATTTGTCTCTCGGGACACTATTTGTCTCTCAGGGCACCGCGGCTTCGATCGCTGGTTTCTATGGGTTCCGAATTGACGAGCTTTTCGGCGTGAGTGGTCGAAGGGCAACTTCCGCGGCGTTTCCGGACTGGTCCAGCAGCTAACGCGACCGGCACTCAGGTCCAGACTGCAGTTTTGTTCCTTCATCAAGCCGCCGCAGATTGTAGCGAGGGGATGACACGTCGATGAGGGTGGCGCTCGATGCGATGGGGGGTGATGCTGCCCCTGATATCAACATCGACGGCGCTTTGGCTGCGATTGCGGCCAACCCGGCGCTGAGGATTTCCCTGGTTGGCGACGAAGTGCGCCTCCGGGCTGCCTTGGCATCGCGACAATACAGCGGATCGGAAATCACCGTCGTTCCCGCCGATGGTTTCGTCGACATGGACGAAAAGCCGATCGAGGCGCTGCTGAAAAAGCCCAAGTGCTCGATCGCTGTGTGCTGGAAGTTAATGGCAGCACGGGAGGTCGAAGCCGTGGTGAGCGCCGGTCACACGGGGGCCGTCGTCGCCGCTGGTCTGCGGACCAAGCTGTTTTTGCGGGGCATCAAGCGTCCCGGCATTGCCGTCTGCCTCCCGACACCGCGCGGCGGAACGGTGCTGATGGATGTGGGTGCCAATCCGGAAGCGCGGGCCGAACACTTGGCGCAGTATGCCATTATGGGCTGCCGCTATGCCCAGGCGATGTTGCGCGTGGAGCAGCCGCGACTCGGCGTGCTCAACATTGGCAGCGAAAACGGCAAGGGGACCGAACTGGTCCGCGAGGCCGCGCAACTGATTGCCGACGGGCCGGTGAAATCGATGTTTATCGGCAATGTCGAAGGCCGGGAACTGTTCAACGGTCAGGCTGATGTCGTTGTGTGCGATGGTTTTGTGGGCAACGTGGTGCTGAAGGCCAGCGAGGGGCTGGCGGACATGATTCTGCACACCCTTGCGCATGGGGTTGTCGCCGAACTGCAGCATGAAAAAGAGCGTGCCGTCGGGGCGTTTCACAAGATGGGCGAGCGTTTTCGCTACAGCGAAACTGGCGGCGCGCCGCTGCTGGGAATCGACGGTCTGTGCCTCATCTGTCACGGTTCCAGCGATGCGACGACCATTCGCAATGCCCTGCGGACGGTGGGCCGGCTCAACGATTCGCAGCTCAACGACCGCATTGTCGAGACGATCAACGGCCACTGCTGACCAGTGGGTGTCCCCGTCCGGTTCGCGGCAGGCGGGCGAAGTCTGGCCGGTCCAGAGGCGGACTCGATTTGACTTCCCATCCCCGGCTGCCAGCCTGTTATCAGCCCGTTGAACCACCACGACCCGAACCAGGCGCGGGTGCCTGTGTGGAAGTATTTCCACGGCCCACTATCGAGCGCGTGGCTGGTGCGCACATTGCAGCGAAGGACATTCTGTGGCAAACGTCGGTCTGTGGTTTCCGGGTCAAGGAGCCCAGGTGGTGGGCATGGGGAGTCGGCTGGCCGCCGAATATCCCGCCGCTCGCAATCTGTTCGGGCAGGCTCGTGACGTGTTGGGGTTCGACCTGCTGTCGGTCTGCGAGTACGGTCCTCAGGACCAGTTGGACAACACGTCCGTCAGTCAGCCCGCCCTGTATGTCTGCAGCTTGGCGGCGCTGGAAATTCTGCGCAGCCAGCGGCCGGAAGTGCTCGCCGATTGCACGTGTGCCGCCGGACTGAGTCTGGGCGAGTACACGGCGCTTTCGTTTGCCGGGGTGTTCTCGTTTGAAGACGGACTGAAGGTCGTGCAAAGACGTGGCGAAGCAATGCAGGCGGCCGCCGTGGCGGTCCCCTCATCGATGGCCAGCCTGCTGTTGCTGGAGATCCCCGTCGTCGCCGATTTGTGCTTACAGGCGTCGCGGGATGGCGAGCAGGTGCAGATTGCCAACTATCTGTGCCCGGGCAACACCGTGGTGTCGGGACACCGTCCGGCTGTGCTGCGCTTGATGGAACTTGCGGAAGCGGCCGGGGGCA
>JBGSIP010000187.1:0-4387 GCA_041742495.1 Planctomycetaceae bacterium | reverse complement strand
CGATTTCAACAACGATGGCCGTGACGATGTCTCCGCCCGCAGCCAGCAGGGGGGCGGAGTCTTCGTCATGCTCGCCGATGGCTCGGGCAAGGTCTTTGCGGCCGAACAGTGGTGGGGGGCGTGGAACCGGAACATTGCCTGGGCGGGGACCGACTTTGCCTGTTTCGACCGCCCCAACACTGGCGGGCCAACACTGCAAAGCTCCGCGACCGATGTGACCATCGATCTGCGTGACGTGAGGATGGGATTTGGCGACACAGTGCTGATCAACCTGACCGCCCTGGATCCGGATCTCCCCGAAGACACCATGACGTTCTTGCTGGGGTTCGGTGGGCCGGCGGGCCTGCAGATGTTCACAGGATCGACCACGGCCCTGTTGTTCTGGCAGGCAGATCTCACCACCGCGGTGGGAACCTTCTTGTTCTCGGTCACTCTGTCTGACCAACGAGGACTGCAGGACACTGTCACCTTCACCATTCGTGTGATCGACAGTGACAATCCTCCCCCACTGGTCGGCCCCGTCGATCTGGGGCAACTCGGCAGTGGCGCGACCGCTCTGGGATCTGGCTCGCTCGTGCCCTTTGGCAGCGGCCCCATCGAAGATTCGCAGGATATCTACAGCTTCACACTGGCGGCGGATTCTCTGCTGACAATCACCGCCAATCCGAACCTGATTAATACTTCCATGCGGCTGTATCAGGACGTCAATAACAACGGGGTCACGGAACTGGGAGAACTGCTGGAGATCACTGTCGGGTTTGGCTCGCTCAGCTTCTTTCCCGATGTGGCCCTGACCGCCGGCATCACCTATGTGCTGGTGATGGAATCCGCGGACGATCAGCCGATCAACTACACGTTGAATGTCACAGTGTCATCCGTCGTTGATGACGGATTCAATCCTGTCGCTGGCATCATCGACCTGGGCACGTTTACCGGTTTCAGCCCCACGATTTCCGACGTGATTCAGGCGGGGCAGACCGATTTGTACCGGTTCACACTCAGCACGGGTGTCAACAGCGCGATGACGATCACACCCTCAGCTTGGTACGAAGGAATCACCGCGCGGCTGTTCCGGGATGCCAACTCAAATGGCGTGCTGGAAAGCGGCGAACTGGTATCCACAACGGGCAAGGCAAGCGGCACCTTTGGGTTCGTTCCCTTCTCGCCGGCACTGACACTGCCGGCCGGGGACTATTTTGTCGAAGTGACCGTTCCGGCATCTGTCGACAACACGGAGTACACTCTCCGGTTCTCCGGGATCTTCTAGGCCAACTTGCCTGTTCAGCGACCTATCTGCCGCGCGTCCTGTGGTTTTGGCCACAGGACGCGTTTTTTTGTTGACCAGCCCCCTTCAACTGGCTCGGACTCTGCCGGGCAGCAGTTGTGCATCACCTCTTCCCAAAGAGCCCGACAGGTGCGAGCCAACAAACGCTCAGGTGAACGCAAGCATCGTCACAAATCCGGCAACCAAGCGGCAAAAGCGCTAGGACCGGCGTGAGGCCGATGTCGCGCGCACCGTGTCGGCCTCCTCGCGAACGATGCCTTGACTTTGGATACGACGAAACGTCTAACTATCGTCTCGTCTGCCCGATATGACCTGCTGAAGAACTTGCGCCGCATGGAAAGCTCTTCCCGCGCGCCGCGCAGTGTCTGCCTGTCGTTGCCGTTTGGTGGAGACGCAGATCGGCTCTACTCACATCACCGACGGTTCGACCATTTCTCGCTGAACAGGGTGAACTTGCCATGTCTGTGTTTCGCGCGCTGTGTCTGGGTTGGTCTCGTCGTCACGGCAGTCTGCTGCCCCGCGCCCGCCGCACCACTCGGACGCCGGGAACCACCGAAGCCCTCGAGGTCCGCTCGCTGCTGGCAGGAACCAATCCGTTTGGCCTGCTGAGTTTCGATGCGGCCACCGGGAATGCCTATCGCACCATCACCGATAGTGCGAGCAACTCGTTCACCGAAAACCAGTCCGTGATTGCCTCCCTGGGCACGACGACCAGCACGGGTGCCGCACGCCGCTGGGACTATGCCCAGGTCGCCGACTTCAATGGCGACACCTTTAACGACATCGCCGTGTATGACCACACCGATCGTCAATGGTGGGTCGTCAACTCCAACTTCGAATTGTTTGAATCCACAGGAGCGTGGTTTACGGCCAGTGCGTCGATCGGCTGGGGCGGGACCGCAGCGTGGACCAAGGTGTTTGCGGAAGACTTTACTGGCGACGGTCGCGCAGACATTGCCATGCTCGGCACAGACAACCGCTGGCTGATGCTGGCCTCCGATGGCACCTCGCTGTTTCTCGACTCTGACCGCGTGCGATGGGACTTCGAACGGAATTGGACCGACGTCCTGACGGGCGATTTCAACGGCGATGGCGCTGAAGACATCCTCGGCCGCACCGTGGGTTCCAATCAGTGGTGGGTCATCACCCACCGCGTGGAAGTCGGCTTCGATGGCGTAGAGCGGTCGGTGTGGGACAGCCGCCGGTGGGGCACGTTCACCGAAGCCTGGATGAACAACACGACGTGGGTCGACACCATCGTGGGCGATTTCAACGGCGATGGCTTTGACGACGTCATTACCCGCAGTCAGCAGGGGGGGGGCTTGTGGGGCATGGTCAGCGCGGCCAGCCAGGGGGGTCAATTCATTGATCGCTCCACCACGTTTGGATTCCAGCCTGCTCAATACGCCGGAGCACTCTGGCGGCTGGGCGACTGGAGGGACGTCAAGGTCGGAGACTTTAACGGCGACGGCCGCGACGACATGCTGGCCCGCAACGCCATCAGCAATCAGTGGACCGTCACCTTTGGTACCAGTGCGCTGATCAGCGCCACCGTCAACAAGCCGCGCTTGCTGGGACAGCATGTCGGTGCCGAGTTCTGGAATGCGGGCTGGCAGAACATCACCAACTTTGTGGATGTCGTCGTCGCCGACTTCAACGGGGACGGCGTGGATGACGTGGCCGCACGCAGCCAGCAGGGGGGTGGCGTCTTCGTCATGCTCGCCGATGGTTCTGGCAAGGTCTTTGCCGCCGAACAGTGGTGGGGGGCGTGGAACAAAAACATCGCCTGGAAGGGTGTCGACACGACCTACTTCGGACTCCCCAAACCGCTCATCCCGGAAGAATTCCTGCTGCACAGTTACTCGGGTGCCAAGAAGATTATCTATCTCGACTTCACTGGCCACGTGACTTCCGGAACCGCCTGGAGAGGTGGCCAGACCTTGACGACTCCCGTGTATGATCTCGACGGAGATCCCACGACGTTCAACCTCGCGGAACTCACCGTCATTCGACAGGTCTGGGAACGGGTCGCGGAAGACTTTGCTCCCTTCGATGTCGATGTGACCACCCAAGAACCGACCGACGATCAGATTTATCGCCGCGGCGGCACGGACACGGAATGGGGCATTCGGGTGGCGATTGGTGGTGCCTCCGACGACTGGTACTCCGACCCCAACGTGAACGGTGACGAAGTAGGCGGTGTCGCCTACGTCGGCACGTTCGGCCAGGAGTTCTATGGCCCCGCGTTTGTCTTCGTGGCCAATCTCGGGCGTTCCAACGCCAAGAACATCGCCGAAGCGAGTTCGCACGAAGTGGGCCACACGCTCGGTCTATCGCATGACGGCACCTCTTCCGTCGAATACTACGGCGGTCACGGATCCGGACCGACTGGTTGGGCCCCCATCATGGGTGTCGGCTACAGCCGCAATCTCACACAGTGGAGCAAGGGCGAATACGCGGATGCCAATCAACTGCAGGACGATCTGGCCCGCATCACGCGCGTCCAGAACTTTGGCTACCGCGTTGACGATCATGGATCGACACTGCTCACCGCAACGGATGTCACTTTTGATGCCGCCAAGCGGTTTACCGCCACGGGCGTCATCGGGCAGAACACCGATGTGGATTACTTCCGCTTTGTTTCGGATGGCTCGCTGCTGAACATCGAAGTCGATCCGTTCTACCGCGGCCCCAACCTCGACATCCAGGCCGAGATCTACTCTTCGACCGGCGTGTTGCTCGCGACCAGCAATCCGACCGACGATCTCAATGCCTCCTTCGTCAATCTGGCACTGCCAGCTGGAACCTACTTCTTGAAGATCGACGGCGTCGGCAAGGGTGACCCGCTGGGCACCGGCTACACCGACTACGGCAGCCTGGGTCAATTCACCATCCGTGCCGGCCTCGGAGTCAGTGCGAGCAGTTCAGCTTTGGTGGCTGCGGGAATGGACCAGGGTCCGTCCATGTCGCTGCTGGTCCAGGGACTCAATGGAGTCCATACGCTCTCCGCCGATGGCCAACTGATCCACGGCTACCCGCTCCCCACCCAAGATCCCACTGCTCGCCCGCAGCCGCATGGTCCCTCGTGCTGCTGCGCGGGAT
>JBGSIP010000186.1:0-11395 GCA_041742495.1 Planctomycetaceae bacterium | reverse complement strand
GTTTGCTGCCTGCGGCGTGCTGATCGCGGGCCGGGGAGTGGCGGTTCCAGTGGGGGCAGTCGGCGCTGTGGAGGAGGGGGCCGCGGCTGAACCGGTGGCCTCTGCAGGAGTCTCGGCGGGTGGGGCCGCTGGCCGATGCAGTTCCACAAATTTGCGGTGCTCATTGGCCAAAGCGTCCAGCTTCAGTTCCCGGCAGACCACTTCCAGCTTGGCGTGCAGATCGACCTGCGCCACTGGCGGGCGGGGAGCCTTCAACGCCAGTTCCAGCACGTCATAGGCCTCCGTCCAGCGTTTCAGATCGATCAGAATCTGGGCCTTGGTGTCGAGTATGCGAGGTTCATTCGCGGACTGTTCCGCAGCGGCCGTCACGATCTGCAATGCTCGATCCAGATCCCGCGGCTCTTCTGTCGCCAGCAGCCAAGCGAGGTTATTGCCGACAAAGGGAAATGTGGGGATCAGGTGATGGGCGCGTTCCAGATGCCATTTTGCCGCCGTAAGGTCGTTCTTCTGAGTCAGCAAGACGGACATGGCGAAGTGGGCCAGGCCGGGCTCACGACCTTCCGCGATGACTCCGGTCAGAATGGCATCGAGAGTAGCGTCCCCCTGAACTTCTGCTTGCCCATAACCGAGCAGCCGCTCGTAAGCGGGGAGAAAATTCGGATCGTAGCTCAAGGCGCGATGCAGCAGCGCCAGCAAATCGGAGACCGACACGCCCGGAATGCGGGTGGCTTCATCGTGGCGATTGGTAAACAGGCTGGCGAGCAGCGTGCGGTAAGGCCCGTCGGGGTCCAGCTTGAGTCCCACAAGCAACACCGATTCGCACTCGTCGAGTTGGCCGAGTTTCAGCAGGGTGTTGGCATATCCGACGCGCGCACCCTGTTGCTCAGGGTCTTTGTCCAGCCGCTCGCGAAAGAACTTGGACGCAGTGAGATACACGCGCTGTGCAGGCTCAACTTTCTGTTGCGCCACGTACAACTGTCCCAGCAGCATGCCGAGTTCTGGGTATTCCGTAATCGCAATTTCCAGACGCTCAATGGCCGGCTGGTATTGATTGAGGGCCAGGTAATAGGCAGCCCAGGCGCGGGCAACCTGGGGAGAATCCTGCAGGCCCGCCAGCGACAGATGCCAGCGCAAATTCTGGATGTCGGCTCCGGAAGACTGGGGGCCGATGGTCTCCGCCAGTTCCATCGCCCGCTTGCGGTGGGCTGGTCCAAATCCCTGCTCACCATCCGGAGCCAGCTTGCGAAAGATCCATTGCGCACGATCCGACCGACCGGTTTTCTCGAACATTTCCCCCAGCATGAACTCGGCCCGCGTGTCGGGTTCAACTTCGAGTACGCGTCGCAGATAGATTTCCGCCGCTTCGTAGTTCTCCTCACGAATGGCGGTCTCAGCCTCCTGGTTGTAGGTCGCGGAAATCGTGCGGGCTTCGATGCGGGCCGCCGCCCACAGCCAGCCGACTCCGATCACCGCGATCAGCGCTGGCAGGCCGAAGACGAGGTTCCGCAAGTCTCCGAACTGCCAACTCGCGGCAATCCATTGCCAGAAATCCCGGTTGAGCCGCTGGGCGGTCCGGAATGGCCACATCACGGTATCAAACGCGCGCCACAGCGCCCGTTCCATGCCGTACCACAGCCGACGAAATCGCTTCATGGACGTGTGCTCTACTCTCTGTCAGCGAAGCATCTGGGGGTCAGCGAAGCATCTAGGGCCCGGTGATCAACTGCTGAGCAGCCGCTGATCGCAGCGCAATAAACAACCGTTGAATTCCCACCCGCTCGTGCGGCAGGTACTCCGAAGCACTCGTGGCCAGAACCTGGAACTGCACCACGGGGGGCACAATTGGCTGCGTGTCACCACCTGTCCACACGCTCCCGGACTGGAGGCGACCCACCAGCCGGCGGACAACAGTCTCTGCCGGTTCCGGTGGAGTGACCACGTTTCCTGCCGCGTCCATGCACGTGAAGAGAACTTGCGCGTGCTCGGAATCCCCGCGATACATCAACAGTTCTGTGGCCATCGCGGTCGGCGTCCGTCCAACGGTCCCCTTGAGGGGGAGATTTGAGGACTGCTTCAATCCCCAGTCCAAGGCTGAATAGCAGTACCACAGATCATGGAATCCACCGTAATAGCCATCGACTGAAAACTGCGCGGTCAGGCCGTTGCTCTCGTAGGTCCAGATGAACGAGTTCGCGCCAAGGACGTCCGACAGATCCCGGTTGACACGTTCAAACTTCACCTGTCGCCAGCCCTCGACCTCCGCGGGCAACTGCTCCGCCGTCAGTTCCATGTCCAAGGTCTGCGCAAGGATGGGCGGATTGGTGGCCCGCTGACCGCTCCATGACGCAACCGCGCTGGCCCCAATACCCAGGATCAGCAGTGTCACACCGAAAACGGCGACGGACGACAGCAGTGGAGACAATGGCCGGCGCAGGACAGGCCACGTCCGGCCCCACCAGGAGGCGGAGCCCCGCTCGCCGCTGCCGAATTTTCGGACTCGGAACAGGTAGCGGATGAGCTGATCAGTACTCAACGCGAGAAACAGGACGACCAGGTAGGACACAAAGCCAACCGCCTGATGCCGCCATCCCGATTCCAGCCCGGCATTCCACCGGTGAAACGCGTAGACGATGACAAACACACGCAGCGCGTTCGCCGCGAGTACCCAGCAGAATGTCTGCACGACGGTGGCGACCGTACGGATCACTCCATAACGCATCCACACGGCGTACACCGCCATCGTGCTGACGGCAGAGAACAACGAGTGGATGCCGCTACAGGCATCGTCAACCAGGAAGGTGTCGGACGGCAGTCGAATGGAGACTCCCGAAACGGCATGCCGGATCCCAAAGTCATCCAGCAGCAGGCTGCCTTGTGCGGTCGCGAATTTCTGCAACTGGACCACTAGCGATTGATCGAGCCCCAACGGGAGGGGAACGATGAGCACCAGTAGTCGCAGTGCGCCGCCAAGTTGGCGGGAGGATTCCGGCGAGAGTAGCAGCCGAGCCGCAGTGACACAGAGCATCAGCAGCGAGATCCAGCCAATCCAGGTGCTGTGCATCAAGAAGGCGGCGAACGTCAACGCCAGGTTGATCAACGCCAGCATGAGGGCCGGTAACGTCGCCCCGGAGGCAAACTTCACCGGAACGCTCGTGAGCCGATCGTAGACCAGATAGGCCACCGCGGCGATCACCAGTGGAAAGAAGCTGTAATGCTCCGAGTTCCACAGCAGGCCCCCTTGCTCAATGGCAAACGGGACATGGACAGAGCCCGCAGCCAGGACAAATCCGGCGACCGCAAACAGATAGGTCTGCATAAACAGGCCAGACAAGGCGTGGAGTGACCAAAAAAAAGGCCGCGCTAAAGCCTAGCGCGGCCAGATTGGTTTTTCGAACCAGCAATCTCGCACTCAGGCGAGTCGCTGACCGCTAGGCAACCGTCTGCTGGGTGGCAGCACGACGGCGAGACATCCGCACGCCGAAGGCACCCAGAGTCAGGCTTGCCAGACCCAGGCACACCGAAGCGGGTTCTGGAACTGCGCTGATGGAAGCACCCGCCGCGTTGAAGTTGGCACTGCCGCCAATACCATTCGGATCGTACGTGTTCCGGGTAAAGATCAAGCTGAGCCCATCGACGCTCGTCGGAACATTGGCGGCAAACAGGCCAGGACCGAGATTGATCGCACCGGCGGACGTAATGACCAAGTTGGTCGTGCTGTTTCCAAAAGCCGTGCTGAGGTAAGTGACCGCCAGATTGAAAGATCCCGTCACGCTATCAAACAGGTCCAGTTGGAGCGGAGCAACTTCAAGATTCAATGGAGCCGCGAAGCTGTAGGCCAGCGTCATTGATTCCGTCGGACTGACGCCTGGAAACGCAGCAGCGGTGAAATTGATGTTTCCGCCGCCCATGGAGATGGCGTCGAAAAAGCCCCCGGGCACGAAACCGGCGAAACTCACGGTTTTTGAGCCAGTAACATCCCCAGTCAATGCCAGGGAACCGGAAGAACCAGCTCCTGTCTGCATTGCACCGCTCGGAGAAGTGTACCCGGCTGCGAAGTTGTCAATCACAATGCTGGCATCTGCCGACTGGCAGGCCAGCGCCAACAGTGCGCCCGCAAAAAACAGCATCTTGTTCATCGTGAGGTTCCATAACCTGAGGGGAAGGTGTTCGAGTCGCCCAAGGTCTCCCAAGTTAACACGACTGGACACCACTGTGCAAGAATTACCTACAACAATTTCCCTCAGTGCTCCGGAATCGAGCAACTGGCCATTTGACAACCACTTACGTGCGGCGGCGGATTCGGCTGTGATCTGGTTCGTCATTTCTTCATCTGGCGTTTTGGCGGATTCCGCCGCTCTGCGCACCAGTCGGAATCCACTGGACGGGTGTGACGACTCCTCTCCCGGGTGCCGAAGTCCGGCCGCATGCTGAGGGGAATTCCCTCAATCTGTCGCTGCGGGGGACTGGCGTGACGCGACTGGAGATCACCGAGGGGTGGGTCGCGAGGGCATCGCCTGCTCTCGTGGCGGGACTGCCGCCGAAGTTGGCGATTGGCTCGACTCTGCCGGAATGTTGGAGGGTTGAATTTCGTCTTGATCGCGGAAATCAGGGCGTTTTCCGACGAGTGCGTCGAGCGGCGGCCGTGTGGCACGCCTTGTGCACCCTCCCCTCTGAATGCGTCTGCCGTGCCTGCATCGAAACCGATCACGCCCCGGGCTTGCTTGCCAGGCTGTCTCCGGTCACCCGCGATCATGGCCCCGACCGCTCGCTGCCCGTGAGTCGCCGCCCAAAACTCCTTCGGTTGTCGAGATTGTGACCCGATGCCCCACGACAGGTTGGCCGTTCAAAACAGGACCCCTGCGGGAGCATTCCCGACCCGTGGTGGTCTTGAGCGTCGGCCGGTCCATCTCGCGCCAGCCGGCTGGGCGGAAGTGGCTGCGGGCGGTTTGTTCAACGGGTGTCTGCCGACCGAATCAGGTCACGTCGCCACGGTTCGATCGCCGGGATCGGCACCCGTGTCGCCGACAGGACTCTCGACTGTGCCGTCTGCCCAGAGCCTGCCCGCTGGGCCGCGCTCACGGCCGCTTCAAAAGGGAGAGCGAATCACCGGGTCGAATGTCCCTTGCGGCGGGGAGGCGAAACGGGTGCTGAAGCAACTTGATCGCCTGATGACACCGTTGTTGCGCAAGCCAGAAGGTCAATTGCACCCGGTGGATTGGCACACCGCACTGGAAACGTTTTGCACACGATTCAAACGGGTGCAGTCGGAGTATGGCCGCCAATCGCTGGCGTTTCTGTCCACCAGTCAACTGGTGATTGAAGAGCTGGCGTTCCTGGGCGCGCTGGCCCGGTTCGGTATGGGCATCGATTGGGGAGCCTCGGGGGCGCGGCCCAACTCACCCGCGCAGGCCGAACTGGGTGTGTATCAACGAGCGTTTGGTTTTGAAGCTCCGCCATTCACATTTGCCGACTGTGCGGCAGCCGAAACCCTGGTGTTTGTGGGGTTCAACCCGTCGGTGACGCATCCGCGGTTGTGGAATCGCGTGCAGCAAAACATTCATCATCCCAAGGTGGTGGTGATTGACTCGCAGAGGACCGATACGGCAGCGCAGGCCACGTTGCACGTGGTCCCACGGCCGCAGACGGTCGTGACGCTGCTCCGTGGCCTTGCGCGTGTCCTGCTGGAACAGAACTGGATTGACGTGGAGTTCATCCACGAGCACACACAGGGCTTCGACGAGTTTGCCCGCCAATTGCAGCCATATTCGCTGGCCCGCGTCCATCACGAAACGGGTGTCGATCCCGACACGGTGCTGCGATTGGCCGGCCAGATTCAGCAGGGGCGCCGCAGCTCGCTGTGGTGGGCCGCGGAAGGGGCCACACGGACTGACGAGCCGGGTCTCGCAGAGTGCCTCGTCAACATCGCGCTGATGACCGGAAACATTGGACGGCCAGGCACCGGTGCGAACGCCGTCTCCACCCAATGCAACGCGCAGGGCTCCCGGCTGTTCAGCAACACCACGACGCTGCTCGGAGGTCATGACTTTGAGAACCGCGGCGATCGACACAAGGTGGCGAGCGCACTGGGCATTCCCTCAGAGCAGATTCCCACCCACCCGTGCGCCTCATATCACGACCTGATGGCGGCGATTGAACAGGGGCAGATCAAGGGGCTCTGGATCATTGCCACCAATCCCGCTCACGAATGGCTGACTCAAAACCGACTGCTGGATGTGCGCCGACGGTTGGAGTTTCTGGTGGTGCAAGACATGCATCACACCACCGCGACCGCCCAATTAGCAGACCTGATTCTGCCTTCGGCGAGCTGGGGTGAGAAATCGGGAACCTGCATCGATGCCGAGCGGCGGTTCAGTCTGGTGAAACAGGTGAGCCTGGTTCCCGGACAGGCTCTCCCCGACTTCTCGATCTTCCGGCTCATTGCCGAGTATTGGGGCTGCGGTGACCTGTTTCGGAACTGGAGCAGCCCGGCGGCCGTGTTCGAGATTCTCCGCGGCCTCTCCCGGACTCAGCCGTGTGATTTTTCGGGCATCCGCGACTACGAGCAATTGGATGCCGCCGGGGGGATTCAATGGCCGTGCCGCGAATCGACGGCGGCGTTCGACCATGAACGTCGCCTGTTTGAGGACGGACAGTTTTATCACCCCGACGGCCGGGCGCGCTTCCTGCTCACTCCGCCTGCGGGTGCCGTAACGGACCGGATCGGCATCCGTCCAACGTCCAGCCGAGGAGAACGTGCGTGAAGCGGAAACAAACTGGCAAGGAATTCGAGGCTGAGGTGGTGAGCCGGGGCAGTGAGCTGAGGTGGTGATTGGCCGGGCACAAATGCGGGATGAATCACAACGGCGAAAACAGCGAAACCCGTGGCTCCGGGGGGTGACCCGTGTGCCTAAAGTGACTGGGCAAATGCAACATCGCGTGGCTACTGCCACGCAAGGAGTGCGGTGATGCCGCTGGGGACTGTGATCGCGTGGACGCGGGATACCGCTCTGATCGCGATTCTATCGGAATTCAACGCCACGACGGGCAACGGAGTGTGCGTCACGCGTACGTTTGAAGAGTCGATGGATCAATGCCTGACCAATCGTCGCGATGATTCGTGCGTGCTGGTCGATCTGGACGTTGCCAGCGATCACGCCTCGAGCGTACTGCAGGGCTTTGCGGATGCGGGCATTTCGCTGCCAATGGTGTTTTGCCAGGCAGCGGCGACCATCTATCACGCCGTCGATGCCATGCAGGCCGGCGCTTCCGCATTGCTCCCCAAGCCGGCCTCGTCGCCACATCTGCAGCGCTATTTGAGTCGCGCTATTGACCAGGCTATTGCCGCGAAAGCACAGTTGCGCCGGCAGTCCGCGGCGACTCAGCGGCTCGCTGAGCTGACCAGTAAGGAGCGGCAGGTCCTGGAAGCGATTCTGGCGGGGAAGACGAACCGCCAACTCGCTGAAGAATTGGGACTTACGACGCGCGCGATCGAAGACCGTCGCTCGCGATTGATGCGGCGGCTGGAGGTCAAATCGCTGGTGGAGCTGGTCGATATTGTTCGCGCGGCCGAGCTGCTGGCCCGCAGTTGATCGCCGGGCGGCCGCATCGTTCCGGTTCGGCCCTGTGGTATGACCAGCCTCCCGGAGACCACCGCCCACCCGCGGCAGGAAACGGTTGCTGCACAACGTACCCTGCTGCGGCGGCGTGAAAACAACACGTCAGGGACCGGTTTCCAAGTGCAAATGCCCGCAAGGGTTCGGTAATCTACCTGCCTGCCTCCCCCTGATGCGCGGCCGGTGATAATGTCGCCCCGCTGGCGCGTTCTCCCTGCCAGCCATGATTTCCCGCGGTGCCGGCCTCGGCGCACGAAGGGATTCCCCGTCGCCTGCGATCACTTGTTAACGGAACCGAATCGCCGGGTGCGGAACGACTGGCAAGTAAAAGCCTGGGAGCGGCATTCGGCTGTTGACCACGCTGTGTCAGGGGATGCCCGCCAATGAATCTGATTCTGTTCGCCTTGCGTCGCCCGCTGTCCGTCGTGGTGCTCGTGTTCGCGATGATGTTCACCGCGACGTTGGCGGTGGGGCGTTCGGTGTGCGAGCAGTGGGGCCTTCCCTATCCGACGGGACTCCCGCGGGGCATGGAAGTGGATATTTTCCCGCGCTTGAATCTGCCCGTGATTTACGTGTGCCAGCCGTATGGCGGCATGGACCCGGCGCAGATGGAGGGCTTCCTCACCAATTATTACGAGTACCACTTTCTCTACGTGAACGGCATTCACCACGTGGAGTCGCGCAACGTGCAGGGCACGGCGCTCATGAAGTTGTATTTCCATCCCGACACCAACATGGCGCAGGCCATGGCGGAGACGATCAACTACGTCAATCGGTCGCAGGCGTTCATGCCGCCGGGGACGGTCTCACCATTTGTGATGCGGTTTGACACGGGCAGCGTGCCGGTGGGCTATCTGGTGATGTCCAGCGAAACGCGGAGCATCGCCGAGATTCAGGACATTGCGCTGTTCAAGCTGCGGCCGATGTTTGCCAGTCTGCCGGGCGTCTCTGCGCCGCCCCCGTTTGGGGGGAGCGCCCGCTCGATCGTGGTCTCGGTCGATCCGCAGCGGTTGATGGCGTACGGCATGTCGCCCGATGAAATCGTCACAGCGATTTCCCGCAGCAACACGCTCAGTCCCTCAGGAAATCTCCCGGTGGGCGATCTGTATCCGATTGTGCCCATCAATTCGGTGGTCAAGCAGGCAGTGCAGATCGAGTCCGTGCCGATTCGCCTGGGTGATTCGCCCGTCTACGTGCGCGATATCGGAACGGTGGAAGATTCGGCCGATGCGCCAGCCGGGTATGCCCTGGCGAACGGGCGCCGCGCGGTTTACATCCTCGCCACCAAGCGAGCCGATGCGTCCACGATGAGCGTGATCCACAATATCAAGAACGCCCTGCCCGGGATGAAAGAAGCACTGGGCAAGGATGGTAAGGGGATCGATGTCGCCTTCACCTTTGACCAATCGCCGTACGTCACGCGGGCGGTCTCGGCGGTGCTGATGGAAGGGGCTCTCGGAGCGGCGTTGGTCGGACTGATGATTCTGGTGTTCTTGCGCGACTGGCGCAGTGCCATCGTCGTCGTGGTCAACATTCCGCTGGCATTGATGTGCTCGATTGTCGGCCTGTGGCTCTGCGGCGAGACCATCAATCTGATGACGCTGGGAGGGCTGGCCCTCGCCATCGGCATTCTGGTGGATGAAGCCACCGTCGAAGTGGAAAACATCCACGCACAGATGCGGCACACCAACTCGCTGGCCCGTGCTGTTCGACTGGGCAACCTGCAAACCGCGGTCCCGCGACTGCTGGCGATGGTGTGTATTCTGGCGGTATTCATTCCCGCATTCTTGATGCAGGGGGCAGCCCAACGGCTGTTTGCCCCACTCGCCCTGGCGGTCGCCTTCGCGATGCTCGGTTCGTATCTGCTCTCCAGCACGCTGGTGCCGGTATTGTCCGTGTGGCTGTTGAAGCATCATCGTCCGCAAGACCCCCAGCGTCGCACGTTGTTCGACCGGCTGGAGGCTTTGTACCGCGGCTTGTTGCGGCCGCTGGTGGCCCTGCGCTGGCTGGTGATTCCCGCCTACCTGGGGGTTGCCGGAGTGGTGCTGGTGGGGCTCACGCCGCAAATTGGCCGGGACATCTTCCCGGTGGTCAATGCCGGTCAGTTTCGGATGCGATTGCGGGCCCCGGATGGCACCCACATCGAACGCAGTGAGCAATATGCCAAGGACGTTCTGCAACTGATCAACACTGAAGTCGGTGCGGACAACGTGGCGATGACGCTGGGCTACGTCGGGATGATCCATTCCAACTTCCCCGTCAATGCCGTGTATCAGTGGTCGCGTGGTCCCGAGGAAGCGATCCTGTATGTCGACTTGCAGGATGACGCACACATTGACATCGAAGCTCTGAAGGAACGCCTGCGCGAGATTGTCTCACGGGAGATGCCTGAACTGCGGTTTTCGTTTGAACCGTCGGACATCGTGAATGAAGTCATGAGCTTTGGCTCCCCCACGCCCATCGAACTGGCGGTGTCGGGGCCCAATTATTTGGAAAGCCGTCAGTACGCCGAGAAACTGCGCGGTGAACTGGCACAGATTGATGCGCTGCGTGACTTGCAGTTTGGGCAGTCGCTGGACTATCCGACCATTGAGGTCAATGTGAACCGCGAGAAGGCAGGGTTGGCCGGCATCACGCCCGTCGATGTCAGCCGGGCTCTGGTGACGGGAACGTCGTCGAGCCGTTTCACAGTGCCCAGCTATTGGGCGGATGCCAAGTCGGGCGTGGCGTATCAGGTGCAGGTGGAGGTTCCCCGCCGCGTGGTGCGGCCGGCGAATGGCATCGAGCGGTTTGGCTCGGTGGACGATTTGGCCCGCATTCCCCTGCGCCGCAACGACGACAGTCAGGTGCTGTTGCGCGATGTCGCCACACTCACGCCCGGAACCATGCCCGGGCAATATGATCGCTATAACATGAAGCGGCAGGTCACCGTCACCGCCAATATCTCCGGAGCCGATCTGGGGAGCGTGTCCGCAGACGTGCAGGCGGCGATTCAACGGGCCGGTGCTCCGCCCAGCGGGGCCAAGGTCGACGTGCGGGGCCAGATGGTGCCATTGCAGGAAATGCTCAGCGGCTTGGGGGTCGGCCTCGCGCTGGCCATTGCGGTGGTGTTTCTGGTGCTCACGGCGAACTTCCAGTCCATCAAGCTGGCCCTGGTCACCATCTCGACGGTCCCAGCGGTGCTGGTCGGCGTGCTGCTGGCCCTGTATCTGACGGGCACGACCTTGAACATTCAGTCGTTCATCGGAGCCATCATGGCAGTCGGCGTGGCGATGGCGAATGCCATTCTGCTGGTGACCTTTGCCGAACAGATCCGTCGTTCGGGCGTCGATGCCCGCCAGTCTGCCGTGCAAGGGGGTTCCAGCCGGCTGCGCGCGATTCTCATGACCAGTTTCGCCATGATGGCGGGCATGCTGCCGATGGCGCTGGGCTGGGGTGAAGCGGGTCAGCAGAACGCTCCGCTGGGTCGCGCAGTGATTGGCGGCCTGTTGGCTGCCACACTCGCCACGCTGTTTCTGCTGCCCAGTCTGTTTGCACTTGTTCAACGCCAGTCGTCACGAAATTCCTCGTCGCTGGACCCTGACGACCCCGAGAGTCCCCACTTTGCGGCGGTTGAATCCGCGGCCCCGGCTTGAATTTTCGCGATCTGCTTCGCCTTCACTGGCCACATGCCACCATTCATCCCGCCAACTGGCTGACCACGCGGGATTTCTGAGGAGTTCTTTTATGCTGCCCCGACTCTCACGCGTGACCGGTCTTCTGTCTGTGGCGTCGCTGCTGGT
>JBGSIP010000185.1:0-2879 GCA_041742495.1 Planctomycetaceae bacterium | reverse complement strand
CGACGAAGCCCCGGCGTGCGAGGCTCAGAATTCCGTGTGTGCCTGGTCCGACGAGATCGAGTTGGCGGCCGAGCAAATTGACGTCGCAGTCAGCCGGCTGGCCACTGTCGAACAAGGGCTGTTCATCGTGCAAACACCGGGATTGCCCGTCGTTTCGCACGCGACGTGGGATCTGTTTGCCGCCGATCTGGACGAAGAACTGAACCCGCTCTCCGGCGCCAGCGAGGAGCGCGACAGTGACTCGGACGAACCCCGTCACGATCACGCGGATGCACTCGATGTGTGGCGACGATGGTGCGAGCGGCCAGGGATCGCGCTCTCGGATCACCCCGATGTGGTCATTGCAGTCCGGCGGATCGCCGCAGCGATCATCGAAGAATTCGATCGCATGCTGGGGGAACGGTTGTGGGAACGGCGGGACAATCTGGCCAGCCGGGGGATCACCGTGCAATTGCTCGCAGAACGGGGCCGCTTTCTGGGCGAACGGCCGACTTGGGATGAGTTTGGCGCATTGCATCGCGAGGCCGTACACGTCCCGGCGTGGTTGTGGCAGCCTGGACACGCAGCGCCGGGTGAGCGATTCCGTGAGCCGGTGGCGTTGTCGATGTGGCGGACTGCGCCCGGGTCGACCGAGAGACAGGCCACCGAAAAACACACCACTGAGCAGCAGGACACCGAGAAACGGACCACCGAAAGACTGGACTCCGGGCGACCGGCCACCGGGCCAGGCGAAGAAAATGCCGTGTTCGCAACCACTGGTCGCGCGTGGAGCGTGCGCACGCCGCAGGCTGTTTATTTGACGGCGACATTGGCGACACTCGCAGTCCTGCCGACTCCGGCACGTGAGGACGAGCGGGTATTCATTGCGGCGGAAGACCCTCACGAACGGGCCAATATTGCCACGATGGACCAGCGGCAGTTGGAGACCCTGCGAAGCCTCTGCGCTCAGCACGCTGCGCCAGCCGAAGCGCCGCCGGGCCACTGAATCCCGCCGCGACTGGCGGTGGTTCCCTGTGGCCAGTTGGGCTGGCCGAGTCCCGGGGGTGTCACAGCCGACTCTGAAAAACCGCAGTCGCTCAGACCGCCCCGACGCTTCGCGCGCCGCTGGACAGGTCGCTAGGATGAGTTTGAGGCAAGCGGCGCAGCGTTAGTCATCCGTGACCGTTGGAAAAGGCAGGCGGAATGAGCGAAGGACAGCTCCCGAAGGAGTTGCATGCATCGATTGATCGACTGCACGCGGCATACGATTCCATTCGTGAGCAGATGAGTCGGGTGATCGTGGGCCAGTCGGCCGTCATTGATCAATTGCTGATCGCTCTGTTCAGCCGGGGCCATTGCCTGCTGGAAGGGGCCCCGGGCCTCGCCAAGACGCTGATGGTGAGCACGCTCGCCCGATGCCTGTCGATGTCGTTCAGCCGCATCCAGTTCACGCCGGACCTGATGCCCGCGGACATTACGGGAACGGATGTCCTGCAAACGAATCAGGAAACGGGTCAGCGGGAATTCCGATTTCTGGCTGGACCGCTGTTTCACAACATGGTGCTGGCGGACGAAATCAACCGGACGCCCCCCAAAACGCAGGCTTCGCTGCTGGAAGCCATGCAGGAGCGGCAGGTGACCGTCGGACAGGTGCGACACCTGTTGAGCGAACCGTTTCTGGTCCTTGCCACGCAGAATCCGATCGAGCAGGAGGGAACCTATCCGCTGCCCGAAGCGCAGCAGGACCGGTTCCTGTTCAAGTCGTTCGTCGGTTATCCCTCGTTTGAGGAAGAACGACAAATCGCCCGCGCGACGACGGGGCAGGAATCGTACGAAGTGCAGGCGGTGCTGACCGGTCAGGAAATTGTCGAGTTGCAAAAAATGGTGCGACAGGTTCCGGTGTCGGATCACGTGATTGATTACACGCTGGCGATTGTGCGGCAAACTCGCTGTCAGGAAGGGGCCGCCCCGGACTTCATCAAAGAGTCGCTGGCGTGGGGAGCCGGTCCGCGCGCCGTGCAGGCGATGTTGATTGGCGGCAAGGCCCGCGCTCTGTTGCAGGGTCGCACGCACGTGTCGACCGACGACATTGCCGCATTGGCGGCACCGGTGCTGCGGCACCACATCATTGTCAACTACGCGGCGCAAAGCGAAGGCATGACCCCCGACGACGTTGTGGCCCGGTTGATTGCCGAAACTCCCAGCAAAGAAGGCGAACTCACGCGTGACCCGCGATTCCAGAAGATCTTTGCCGCCTGATGTCGCGGCGCGGATCGCTCGGCTGGAAATCCACGCGCGTGAAATCGTCGAGGGCTTCCTGAACGGGCTTCACCGCAGCCCCTACTTCGGGCAGTCGGTCGAATTTGTCCAGCACCGCGACTACGTGCCCGGAGACGACGCGCGCCGCATTGACTGGAAACTGTGGTCCAAGACCGACAAATACTACCTCAAACTCTACGAGGAAGAGACCAATCTGCGGGCCGTGCTGGTCGTGGACGTCAGCGAGTCAATGCTGTTTGGCACGGATGTCAAAGCCGACGGAGCACCGACCAAGCTCGATCAGGCCTGCACCCTGGCGGCCGCCCTGGGATACCTGCTGCTCAAACAGAACGATTCCGTCGGGCTGGTGGCGTTTGACAACGAAATTCGTGTCCGCACGCCGATGCGCAGTCAGCCGACGCATCTGCAGACCATCGCACGCGAACTGTCCACTGTGGCCCCCGCACGCAAGACGTCGCTGCTGGAGATCCTCAAGCGGGTTGCCGACGATCATCCGCGACGCAGCCTCATTGTGCTGATGTCCGATTTGTTCGTGTCTCCGGACGATCTAAAAAAGGGGCTGGGGCTGCTGCGGGCCCGCGGTCATGACGTGCTGATTCTGCACACGCTGCATCAGCGCG
>JBGSIP010000184.1:0-4059 GCA_041742495.1 Planctomycetaceae bacterium | reverse complement strand
ACGTTGCGAATGAAGATGCCGAGCACCTGTTCGGGGTATTTGCGGGCGATGTCGCCGTAGATTTCCGGGTCGCGTTCGCCGGAATCCCCGAAGAGAAGGAATTTGCGATCGGGGCAGCGCAGCAGGAGGTCGTCGATGGTGCGGCGTTTGCCCTTGTGGGAGGGGAAGAGTTTCTTGAGGAAGGTCATGTCCTTGAGGGCGAACTTGCGGAGATGAATGCTCCCTTCGGGGAACTGGGATTCGCGCAGAAACGCGTGGAGCGACGAGAAGAGTTGCCAGGGGGACGCGGAGACATAGTGAAAGGCGGCGCCGCCTTGCTGGAGACGTTGAAAGAGTTCCGCCATGCCTTCGACGCCGCGGAAGGGGGAAAGAAAGGTGTTGCGCAGGAGGGCTTTCTTGTCGTGAACCTCGCTGTGCTTGATGGTGTCGTCGAGATCCGAGATGACGGAGATGCCACTGCGAACGAGTGCGAGTGCCGGTTCGCTGACGCGGCAGGAGCCGATGTGGACAGACAGCGGGAGTCGGCGGTAGCCGTGGGAGGCTCCGGGCAGGAGCTGATCGAGGGGGAGGCCGGCGATGCGGAACTGTCCGCGGAAGTGGCCATTGCGTTTGGATTTGGAAATGGGGAATTCGTGGAGGCCGACGGTGAGCCGGCCGCGGATTCCCTTGCGGCCGACGGCGCGGAAGCCGCGAACCCGTTCGAGAAACAAATCGGGATCGGCGGTACCCCCTTTGGGTAAGCCGACTTTCTTGCGGAGGACGTTGAGGAGGGCGTCGTTGAGGGCAGAGGGCTGTCCGTCGAGGAAATGCCAGCCGTGAATATCGACAAGCCACTGTTCATCGGCCAGCGGAGTCGCAACGGTGGGGAAAATCACCAGCTCTTCGGTCATCGTGCAGGGCCCGGGAGTGAGCAGTGGGAACGGGAGTCGTGTGGCTGTTGGCTGGTCTGTGGGTGACCGCTGGCTGTGTGTTGGTCGCCTGGGGAGTGAAGCCGGGTGGCGGCGATCGCTCGGCGGATGTTTCCGGCGCGGACGAAAAGAGTCCCTTGTGGGGTGTCTGGCGGGGAAACTATATTCTTCGAGACCGGGGGCGAACAGCTTTCGGAAGTGCTTTGCCCCGTAGTGTAACGGTCAGCACGAATGATTCTGGATCATTTAGTCGGGGTTCGAATCCCTGCGGGGCAACTGCTTTTGTGGTCGTGGGTTACAGCGGTTCGCAGGTCATTTGATGGCTGGGGAGTGGGGCGAAGAGGTGCTCCAGGGGCTGGCGTTCGAGGTGATCCGGGCTCATCCAGCGGCGTCGGGATTCGGCGTCGGGCAGGATGACGGGCATGCGGTCCCGAGGGTGATATTCCGCGACGAGTGAGTTGGCAGCGGTGGTCAGAATCGTGCAGGATTCGACCCGCTCCCCCTCGTGTTCCCACGTTTCCCAAAGTCCCGCCAGTGGCAGGAGGTCGGAATCGGCCAAGCCAAAATAGGCGGCGTGGTCCTTGGTCCCTTCGTAGAAGCGATGGACGGGGATGATGCAACGCCGGGTCTTGAAGGCCTTCCGAAAGGAGGGCTTCTGGTCAACGGTTTCGCTGCGGGCGTTGAAGGTCTGCCGCTGAAACGCCTGCCGGGTTTTCGTGCGGGCCGAGGGTTGCCACCAGGAGGGGAGCAAACCCCACTCCACACGCGCCAATTCCCAGTCGCCGGCGGCGTCGTTGCGGATGATGGGGATGTGATCCGTCGGGAACAGGTCATGCGCGGGGAAGAAGTCGGTCAACAGCAGTCGCACATCGCGTTCGGCTTGGAACCAGGCGGCGATTTGAGCGGGGCTGGGACGGGAGTTGATCCGGTGGCACATCGTGCGGACTTTCGTTGGAGCTGACTTTCAATTAGCCACTGGAATGTGAGCCGGGGACAGGAAATCCCGAAGATTTGTCGGCAACCCCCGGGACTGCCGCTCGTCGGAGTGCAGTTCACAGAGGCGTTTCTCGCATCATGATGTGAGCTGATCAAACGGATTCAACCCCTACCACCGCTACAACCGATCTAACTGATCGAGGGGACGTTGACGACCGAGCGCGTGACTCTCGGGGCGTCTGCCGCGGGGTGGTCTCCCCAACAGGTTCCTCGCTTGGGTGCCGGTTTCGGTTTTCCTGCGAATGCGCCCACCCTTAAACGGTGAGCAGGTCCGCGAGGTGAAACCGCACTGGTGACAGGTGGCGGGACGATGGGTCGTGCTGGAGGGGGCCACCGAAAGCGGGTTGGCCCGGTCCGGCCTGGCCGAGAGCGGGGGAAGTCCGGCGGCGAGTACGACCGGCGGGACGCATTGACATTTACGGGGGCTGAGCCATGTTGCTGAAACGCGTGATCAAGGGGTTCGCCTGCGCGCTGTTGGCGGGCGGTGCGGTGGCCGCGAGTGCCGATTTCGCCTGCGCCCAACTGGTTCCGGGAACCGGCATGAAGGTGCGTCAGTACGGGGACGATTTTGAGGACGAGAACTGGAAGTTCGTCCACAATTTCCCCAAGAGCAGCAAGGAACAAGATGAACAGTTGCGCTATCCGCGTGGCTATTCGGTGAACAAGCGCTGGTTCGAGAGTCCCAAACGGGGCCAGCCCGACAGCATTCTGCGAGTGCCTTGTCCTCCCGGTGGCCTGCCAGGCAGTGAGTTTGCACTGGCGCTCAAGTCGGTCAACACAGGGATTCCGGGGCGCCCCTCCTACGAGCAGCAACAGGACGATCTGTTGATGAACGGAGTGGCGGTGCCGGTGTCGTATCTGCCGAGCGGCGTGGTGCGGGTGTATCTGCCGCCGTTTGAGCAGTGGGAGAATCGCTCCGGGGCTCAGTTTGGAATTCGGGCGGATTGTCACACGACGAAGTACGAAGACGAGCCCGTGAAGAGCCGCAAGGGTCTGCGGTTGTTTGAGAAGATGACACGGCAGAAGGTGGAAGAGCCGTACTGGCCGGGATTTTTTATCTGTTTCAACAGTGAGACAGATCCCAAGGTGTCGCAGGACTCGGCGTACATTCTGATTCGCGGGGATCATCTGGGTCGCGAGATCCCTGGTCCGCGGATTTCGCAGCCGGGCTGGTGGACGTTCGGAATTTCGGTGACGGCTGATGGCCAGGTGCATTTCTATGCGAGTCCCGGTGTGGATGACCTGACGGAAGCGGACCATATCACGTCGCAGTTCTCATATGGTTACCAGGCGGAACGCTTCTCGACGATCTTCTTCAACTCGGTCACGCCAGATGACGGGCGGACGTGTTCGACCGAGTTCATCATTGATGATCCAGCACTGTACTACGGATCGATGCGCGGCGAGCAGGCAGCGCGCGGAGGAACGACCCGTCGCTAGGCCATTGATGGCCGTCAGCTGACAGGCAGCACCCGTCAGCTTGTGGACTGGCAGAGGCCACAGCGCCAGAGACATTGAGTGCACAGAGAGTCTTTGAAGACAGAGGGCATCGCTGCGGAAGCATGACGCACCGGGCGGGTGACGTCGGCAGCGAGGCGAACGGAACGAGACGACCAACGGCCCGAGTTCCCTGTGTGGGGACTCGGGCTGTCGTCGTTGATGGGGCTGCCAGTGGGCGCGATGACTGCCGAGTTGGGAGCTGGGGACGTTGAACGCGTGGACTATTTGCCTTCGGCGGCCCACTGCTTCATTTGCCGGATATTCTGCTCAATTTCGGGATTGCCCTTGCCCAGATAGACGGCCATGTCGCTGTCGTACATGGCGTCGGATTCGGGACCGTGGTCGTTGGTTTCGAGCATCCAGCGATCGAGTCGCTCGCGGAGAGTGGTGAGTGTGGCCTGATGGGCGGGATCGGTGGCGAGGTTGCGGACCTGCCAGCGGTCGGCCTGCCACTCGTAGAGTTCTTCAGCCGGGCGCGTGGGGGCGAAAAGGAGCGCGTCGGAGAGTGAGTCGAGCTGGCCGGCCGCTTTGAGTTCTCGCAGGGCGACGAGAATCGACTTGTGATCCTTGTAGGCGTTGGGCTGCAGGGCGGGACGCTGCGGGTAGAAGTTGCGGATGTAGAGGAAGCGTTCATTGCGCACGCTGCGGAGCCGCT
>JBGSIP010000183.1:0-5490 GCA_041742495.1 Planctomycetaceae bacterium | reverse complement strand
TGAGCGGACATCGGGCAATTCCCTGGCAGGACCCCCGCCATATTAGCCAATCGGACCATCGTTGGCACAGATGCCTGGCCACCCTGCAAACGGACTCCGGCACAACATCCCCCGCGCCTTCCAGCGCAAACGTAAACTCGTTGGGCCCTGCCAGCGGGTGGCGGTTCGTCCGGCATGGGGGCATAATCCAATTGATGGCTGGCCGCGAATGTTCACATCGGTGTGAATCGCGAGGACCTGCCGTATCGAACTGGATGACGCCTCATGTGGACTGCTCGTGGAATCGCTGGTTGGCTGTCTATTGGCCTCGTCGTACTGACGACCTGCGGAACCGGGATGGCTTGGGCTGCTCAGGCCCGTCCCAACTTTCTGATCATCATGGCCGACGATCTCGGCTATTCCGATCTGGGCTGTTACGGAGGCGAGATTGAGACACCGCGGCTGGATGAGCTGGCCCGCCGGGGTCTGCGGCTGTCCCAGTTCATGAACACCGCCAAGTGTCATTCATCGCGCGTCAGCCTGTTAACAGGGTGCTACTGTATGCAGGCGGGTGATCAGGCCTTGACCCGCGCGGTCACGTCGGCAGAGGTGCTTCGCGCAGCGGGATACAGCACGCTGATGACAGGGAAATGGCATCTCGACAAGGAGCCGACCGACTTCGGGTTCGATCGTTACTTTGGCCACTTGAGTGGCTCCACAAACTATTTCGTGGGGAACAATTCCTTCCGACTCGACGGTCAGCCGTTCGCGGTTCCCGCGCAGGGGTTCTATACCACCGTGGCCAATGTGGACTATGGCCTGCAGTTCTTGACGGCGGCCCGACAGGTTGATCAGCCGTGGTATTTGTACGTCGCCTTCAATGCACCGCATGCCCCGTTGCAACCGTTGCGCGAGGACTATGAGAAATATCGCGATCGCTATCGGTCCGGGTGGGATGTCACGCGGGCGGCGCGTGTGCAGAAGCAGCAGGACCTGCATCTGCTCGGTCCATCGGTCGAACCGTCGCCGCGGCCGGCGCATATTCCAGCCTGGACCGATTTGGCTGCGGATCGGCAGGATTGGGAAGCCAGGCGGATGGCGGCGCTCGCCGGCATGATTGACCGCGTGGATCGCGAAGTCGGCCGGTTGGTGGACGATCTGAAAGCTCACGGCGAATTCGACAACACGCTGATCCTGTTTGTGTCAGACAACGGAGCCTGCCCGTACGACCGCACGTCGCGCGGCATGGATCGTGAACCGTGGGATTCGGAAACGACGTGGGGGGACAGCACGGGCTGGGCCTGGGCGCGCAACACGCCATTCCGTTTTTACAAGCAGAATCAGTACGAAGGAGGGATCTCGTCTCCGGCCATCATCAGTTGGCCGGCGGGTTTGAAGACGAACGAGGGAGCCATCGTCCACGAGCCTGCGCATCTGATTGACGTCTTGCCGACGCTTGCCGAACTGGCACAGACCTCGCTCCCGCAGACGTGGCCTGGTCGCCAGTTGTCGGCGGTCTCGGGGGTCTCGCTGGTTCCGCTACTACAAGGGAAGTCGCTCGGCGCGCGGCCACCCATTCATCTGCTGTTCTCACAGGATCGCGGGTTGCGCGATGGCGAGTGGAAGATCACCAGCTTCCAAAGCCAGCCTTGGGAGCTGTACCACCTGTCTGAGGATCGCACGGAGTTGCACGACCTGGCGGCGGACCAGCCGGATCGACTGGCAAAGATGGTGGCGGCTTGGCATGACATGGCCGAACACGTGTTGCAGGCTCCGCCCAACTCTCGTCGCCCTGTGGCCACGGAACGAGAGCCCTACCTGCACCGGGAATGGACCGACTTCAACCGCCCCTTGAAGGGGACGCAGGAGGCCCCTGGTGCTCGCGCAAGCCGTCGCAACGCGCCGGCGGCTTCGAGTGGTGTATCGCTGCGCGTGCGCAAGAATACGCAAGCCAAGTTGGTGGACGGTAAGCTGGAAATCAAGCTCAGTGCCGCCGATGGTGGACTGGCCATCGACCATCTCCCGCAGTCGGACCTGCCGGGGCCGTACCAGTTAAAGGTGCGCATGAAATCGGCGGCCGGTCCGGCTGGTCTAGTGTTTTACACGACGGACGCCAAAACGCCGCTGCCCAATGGGACGCAGGTGAAGTTCACGGTGACCAGCGAAGACAGTTGGCAGGAGCAGATCATTCCGCTGAACTCCACAGCGCCGATCTATGCGGTGCGTTTCGATCCCGGCAATCAGGCCGGAGAAGTGAGTCTGGCAGTACTCGATCTGTGCGCCGCAGACGGAACGCTGATTTGTCATCTGCTGGTGGAACCAGCTCGCGCCGGTCGCGGCGAGTAAGCCGCGGCCATTCGCCGGCGCGATGGCAAACTGTTTGACGAGTCCCGCACGGACGGCGCAGGACTCGTTCGACTGACTTGAGAGGCACGGGTGACTGCAGCTATGCCACGCGGCGTTGTGCGGGCGTACCACTGGTCAGCAGCTTCCAGTACACCGGAGGATAGTTGCGCCCGACCAACGCCTGAGTGCCGCGATGGGCGATGTGTTCGAGCACCGACACCTGTTCGTAGCGTGGGTCAAAGTATTCCACCCGGATGCCGCCCCGTTCCAGTTCAAGATGATCAAACAGCGCCGCATCCGAATAGGGAGCTACGATGTGCCGTACCTGCCACTGCCGGCAGGCGTCTCCCAGACTCACACGCGACTGTGCTTCCGACCCAAACCCCGACAGAGTGCGCAGGACACAGTCTTCTCCCACGGCAAAATAACGACAGGTGTGGTCGAGGCTTGCCAGCGACAATCCCACCACGTCTTCTGCGCCGGTCAGCGTTTCGTCCGCCAGTTCCAGCATGTCGGCGAAGTAGGGTGCATGACGAAACCGAGTGCGCAGGGTTTCCAGGTAGCCTTGCTTAACGGCCGGGGTCTCCCAGCCAGGGGAAACCGCCATGCCCGGGTGACCGTCCAGCAGCAAGCAGCCATCGGCGCTGGCGAGTCGCGCAAACAGGTTGGCAGAGGGAAACAAAGCAGGTCGCAAGGCGACAATCGATTTCATATCGCATTCTCTCAATAGAGTAGGGAGCGTGAGAGCCGTCAGGCAGACCGCGACAGCGGGTCCACGTACCATTGCGGCCGGACAAAACTCACGGTACCGGTCGGCTGGCCGGTAAATAGCTGGCGATACCAGTCAATGGTGGTCGCCAGTGCCGCGGCGGTTTCGTGTTGAGGTTTCCATTGCAGCAACTTGCGTGACTTGGCTGTGCTCAAACGGGTGCTGTGGGCCGCGACGGGCGCGGCCGCATCAACCACGGGTTCCACCGTCACATGCATCAAGCGGGCCAGAGTGCGACCCAGTTCGCAGGGAGACAATGCCTGGTCCGCTGCGAAATTGAAGGCATGGCCGCGGATTTCCGGCATCACGGTCAACACCTCCACCAGTCGCAAACAGGCAGACACGGCATCTTCGACATACAGCCAGTCACGTGGCGTGTGCGCGGGACCGTCCACCCGCGGAGACTCGCCGCGCAGCAGCGCGCGAATAGCGCCAGGAACGAGTCGTTGCCAGTTGAGATCTCCACTGCCAAACACACTGCCGCAGCGCAGCATGGCCACAGGCAGATCGTAAGAGTACGCATACGCCTGCCCGATCAGATCGGCGCAGGAATGGCTGACGTCCCGCGGATGGCGGGATTTGCGTCGCCGGGATCCGCTGTCTGCCGGGGCCTGCAGAGGTGCGTCGAGCGGTGCTGCCAGCCCAAGGACAACCTGCTCCACGGTGGGCGTCCGCCGGCAGGCTTCCAGCATCGTCCACGCGCCGGCAATGTTGCTTTCAAACGTGCTGAGTGGATTGTGGTGAGCGACCTGGTCTGCCGCCTGCGCCGCAAGGTGCAGCACGGTATGAATCTGGTACTCGCCCAGCGCTCGTTCCAGCAGTCGCTGATCACCCACGTCGCCCCGCACGGTGCGCAGGTGTTGATCGAGTCCCTGACGATACAGCATTGACTGCGGGACGGAGTCTCGCACGAGACAGACGACGTCGGCACCGGCATGCAGCAGCCGATGGACCAGCCAGCCACCGACCAGACCAGTGGCTCCTGTGACCAGCACGGGGCGGTCGAGCCAGAATCTGGCGGTGGGAAGGGTTTGGGTCATCATGGCGACATCCTTGTCGGCGCGGGAGAACGAACCTGATCGCGGGCGAGCCACTCGCTGCGTCAGACAGTTCCCGCCTTGGTCATACTGGGTCGTCAGAGAATCTCGCGGTGACGATCCATCGTCGCCGCGACACGCAGATCTCAATGACATTCAACTGGACGCCACTGGGCTCTGCCAGTGTTGTTCTCGCTGCGTAAAATGCGGCACGGGCGACGCCAGAGGCACTCCGATTGGCTTCAGGTTGCGGTTGTTCAACGGGCTGTCAGGTCTGTGCCACACCTGGTCGGCGCTTTCCGCCACCGGCCGTGGCTCGACCGCGGCACCAGTGCACGTGTTGACGGAGGTCATGTTCAGGCGGGGGAATTCGCAGACCTCCGGGGGCCGCGAGTTCTATCGACGGACAGAGGCCGCCGGCAAGCGGGAGTCACCTCGCGGTGGCCAAGTTCGCAAAACAGGCTGTTTCTTCGCATCGAAAGCGCCTTTGCGGACGGAATTGCAACCGCGGGAATTCCGCCAATTCCTGTCTTGACCCAACCGGACCGGATCGGAGAGATTGCCGTGCCCCTCGGGAGGGTCGCGGCGTGCCGGTTCAGGACCGGCGGGGTGTCGACTCTCACGGAAGTCAATCGGATTGACGTCGTTTTAACGCAGCCGCCGTGGATAGCGGCGTGTTCCGGCACAGCAAAGGAGTGCATCCGCCGTGAAGAAATTGTTTGCTTCCCACCGCGTTCGTTTGATGACGGCTGTGGCCGTATTGGCCTCGATTTCGCTGGCTGCGGTGAACGGCTTTGGCCAGCCCGCTGCCTCGACAGCACCGGCGGCGATGGAGACCAAGATTGGTCTGATCGACATGGCCTTTCTGTTCAACGAATACGCTCGCTTCAAGACGATGCGCGATCAGTTGAAAACGGACATCGAAGGCAGCGACGCCAAGGTCAAGGCCATGGCTGAAGAGTTGCAGGCGCTGGCCAAGGAACTGCAGACCGGCGGCCTGAAGGCAGGTACTCCGGGGTATGCCGCCAAGGAAAGCGAACTGCTCACCAAGCAGACGTCGCTGGAAACGTTCCGCAAGGTGGCTCAGCGGGACTTCCTCCGCCGCGAATCCGAAATCTACAAGACCGTGTACCTGGAAGTCTCCCAGATGGTCGAGCAGTTTGCCTCGTACTACAAGTACTCGGCTATCATTCGGTTCAGCCGCAACAAGGTCGATCCTAACGACGATCCTCGCGAACTGATCCAGAACATGAACAACCAGATCGTGTATCACAATCCGTCGGCTGACATTACGGATCAGGTGCTGCAGTACCTGAACTCTCGTTATCAGCAACAGGCTGCCGGTCCGGCCGCTGGTGC
>JBGSIP010000182.1:0-5418 GCA_041742495.1 Planctomycetaceae bacterium | reverse complement strand
TATGGGCGGGAATTCAGGCCCTGTTGGGGCGACTCAAGTGCAGACCGACGTCGGTGAGGGATTGCGGCGAAACACTTGCTGGTCAGTGGATAGGTTCCGTTTGGAACGATTGTTGCCTTTGGTGAATGTGACGGAGTTGGTGAGTCGGAGTGAGAGGATGGATGGAGTTCTTGACGTTCCTCAGCTCTCTCTGTAACCAGACAGGAAATTCTGTGTCTTTCGTTGAGAACTCACCGGCTGCCCCGCTGGTGGCCTCCGCGCTGACGCGTCCGCTGGACGCCGAGGCATCCGTGGCCGTTCCGCGCCGTCGCGTGGATCCGGGTTGCGCTGCATATTGCCGCGCCGCTGATCGATTGCGAGGCAGTCTGGCTACTCCGCGACCGGGGGGACTCGTTGATCCCGACGGTCGCCGGGTGACGCCCGCCTATCTGCGAGCGAAACGCGTGATGGATGTGGTCCTGGCAGGGTCGGCGCTGATCGCCCTGTTCCCACTGCTCCTCACGGTCGCTGCCTTGGTGCGTCTGACCAGCCGCGGTCCCGTGTTGTACGTGCATCCGCGTGTGGGGCTGAATGGAGAGACGTTCCCCTGCGTGAAGTTCCGTACCATGGTCGTCGATGCGGATCGGCAACTGCAACAGATCCAGCATCTGAACCGGCACAAGGACTGTCGCACGTTCAAGGCTGACAATGATCCACGCATCACGCCGGTCGGCCGCTGGCTGCGGAAGCTCAGTATCGACGAGTTGCCGCAGTTGTGGAATATCATGACCGGCAGCATGAGTGTGGTGGGACCCCGCCCTCCGCTTCCCAGCGAAGTAGACCGATATTCGTTTGACGAACTGATTCGTCTGGAGGCGACGCCCGGATTGACATGTCTGTGGCAGGCCTTTGGCCGCAGTGACATTCCGTTCCCGGAGCAGGTCGAACTGGACCGGCTGTACGTTGAGAATCGATCTTTTTGGCTCGACGTCTACCTGATTGCCCGCACCATTCCCGCGGTGCTGTTGGCTCATGGAGCCAAGTAGCCAGCGGTTCCGCGGCAGAAGTCACTCTGCCCAATCGCCGGGAAGTCCGCCATGAATGTGCTGCTGGCTCATGCCTACTACCAGGAACGCGGCGGCGAAGATGCCGTGTTCGAGCGCGAACGCGACTTGCTGTCCAGCCACGGTATCGAGGTTCACTCGCTGGTTCGCTACAACCGAGATCTGGGCGGCTTGGGCCGCCTGGCGCAACTCCGCCGCACGTGGTGGAACGCGGATGTCTACGCCGAAGCACAGGCGATGATTCGTGCGCACGACATTGATGTGCTGCACGTCACCAACATCACACCCGGGCTTTCACCGTCGATCTACCATGCCGCGGCCGACGCCGGCGTTCCCATTGTGCAGTCGGTCCACAACTATCGACCAACGGGTTGCCTGAACGGTCTGTTTCTGGCTGGCGGGCAAGTTTGCGAGCGCTGTAGCGGCAAGTGCGTCTCCTGGCCGGGAATGATTCGCGGTTGCTACCGCGGCAGTCGACTGACGAGCAGTGTGATGGCTGCGACCCGTACCGCGCACAGCTTGTGGAAATCGCCGCAGAGTCTGATCGCCCGCTGGATCGCATTGACGAACTTTGCGCGGGAAAAGCTCATCGCTGGAGGCTTGCCTGCGGAGCGGGTGGTGGTCAAACCCAACTTTCTGCCCATCACGCCTGCCGTCGGTCCCGGAGATGGAGGGTATGCGCTGTTCGTGGGTCGTTTGTCGGCTGAAAAAGGGGTCCAGACCCTGATTCAGGGCTGGCAACGCTGTCCGGACGCGCCACGGCTGATGGTTGCCGGCGACGGTCCGGAGCGAACCGCCTTGGAACAGCAGGCGATGGGGGATGACCGGATTGAGTTTGTCGGGGCGCTGCCGGCGGCGCAAGTGCTGGATTACATGTCTCGCGCCGCGTTTCTGGTGATTCCTTCCGAGTGGTACGAAGTGTTCCCACTGACCATTTTGGAAGCACAAGCCGTCGGGACGCCGATTGTCGCCTCAAACATTGGAAATCTGCCGGACCTGGTCACTGATGGTGAGACAGGGTGGCTGTTCGCGCCCGGGGATCCTGAAGGTTTGGCCAAGACTGTCCAGCAGGTGCTGCAAGACCGACCCAGGTGGCCCGATTTTCGCCGTGCCGCGCGGCGGCGATTCGAAGAAATCGGCACGGCCGCACAGAATTTTGAACTGTTAGTGGCAATCTACGAGCAAGTCGTTGCCGCACGCCCCGCTGTCCTGGCACCATAAATTGTCACGTTTCCTTCGCCGCCGCGCTGGCGGAGAAGCAGTGGACCGACAAAGACCTCTTCCTGTGAGCAACTCCGCCTCCACGATTCCACTTGTGACTGCCTCCCCCCGACCTTGGCCGGAGCCTTGGCCTGAGAAAGTGGAGTTGTTTGGCGTGCGCCTGTCCGTGACGGACTACGCGACACTCACTCGGAACGTGATGGATGCCGCCGACCGCGAGTCGTCGTTCGTGGTCGACTTCATCAGCGTCGACCCGCTGGTGCAGGCGCGCGGATCGTTGGAATTGCAGACAGCGATCAACACCTTTGAGTGCGTCTGCCCGGATGGACACCCAGTGCGCGTGGCCATGAATCACTTGCGTGGCACGCAATTGACAGATCGCGTGTGCGGTCCCGATTCGATGCTCCGACTGGTGGCGGCGGCGAGTGAACGTAGTGTGCCCGTTTATTTCTACGGCTCGCAGCCAGAAACACTGGAGAAACTGACCGCCGCTTTGACGAGGCAGTTTCCGTCGCTGCGTGTTGCGGGGAGCTATGCGCCGCCGTTTCGGCCGCTGACGCCCGCAGAAGAAGATGACGTCACCGCAGCGATTGCCGCCAGCGGAGCCCGGTTGGTGTTTGTCGGCCTGGGGGCTCCCCGCCAGTCGTTGTTTGCGCTGCGGTTTCGCGACCGCCTGCCGATCGGCTGGATTTGTGTGGGGGCGGCATTCGACTTTCTGGCCGGGACCAAGTCGCGCGCCCCGCAGTGGATGCAGCGTGGCGGGCTGGAATGGCTGTTTCGACTGGCGTCCGAACCGCGGCGGTTGGCCAAGCGATATCTTGTACGAAACTCTGTGTTTGTCATGCTGTATGGACAAGAGCGTTGGCGTCTGCTGTGGCAGCCACCGGCACGGGTGCCGGTGGCTGAGTTGCAAACTGTCGCCACGTCGACCAATGCACCGTCACCGTCACCGTCACCCGCGAACGCTCGCGCCGGGGAGACAGCATGATTCCGGCCCTGCGCCTGATCGCAGACTACCTGTGGCAATACAAGGAACTGTCCGTTGGCCTGTCCGGGCTGGCGGCCGTGCAGCTTGTTTACCTGCTCTCGAAGCGGACGATGCCCCGCGCTGCGCTGTTGCTGAGCCTGCTGCTGGCGGCCACGCTGAGCGTTTCGCTGCTGTTCACGCCGATCAATGAGACCACGCTGACCAACCTGTTCAAGCTGGCTTCCCTCCCCGTGATTTTTCTGTGCGGGGCACTGGGGAACATACGGCAGTCGGCGAGTGTGCCTGCGGCGGTGGTCGGCGGGCTGTTGATGCTGCCAATTCTGGCTTCCCTGGTCACGGGGTCTGGCTATCAGACCTGGGGGGCCGCGACGACGTTCACAGGCGGGTTCTTCTTCAAGTTTGATCTGGCGCTGTTTCTCACGCTGCTGGGGGTCTATCTGGCGGCGGCCTTGCGCCGCTGGCCGTGGCAGTGGTTGTTATTCCCCGCGCTGGGATTGTATGCGCTGATTGTGGTGTCCAACTCGCGGCTGTTTTATCTGGTGTTCCCGCTGGTGGTGCTGGCTTGCGGATATCGCGTCTACCGGCGTTTTCGGCCGGTGGTGTTTGCGGGGGTCTCGTTGACCGCCGTCACGATCTGCGCGGCGGTGCTCGTGCTTTTTCTGATGGTCATTCCGATGGAGGGCCTGCTGCTGGTGGACCTGAACTCCGATCTGTTCGGCGAGAAGAATACACAGGGACGGTCGAAGCTGTGGACGCAGATTGGCGAGAACTTCTTCTATGAGACAGACTTCCTGCACCAGCTTCTGGGCAGCGGCATCGGGGCAGATGGGCGATACATCGGGCAGGCTCTGGGACGGAACCACGCCGACCTGCGTGATTCTCACAATGCTTACCTGTATGTGCTGGTGAATCACGGGTACCTGGGAATTGGTGTGTGCCTGCTATTTTGCGCGGTCGTGTTCCGGCGCTTTCTGTATGTGTCGCATGCCGCGCAGACTTGGGAAGAAGACGAAACGCTGTGCCTGGCGTTTGGCAGTATGCTGATCATGTTGTGTGGTTCGGTGACGAATAACACGCTGGTGTATGCCCAGGCCTCGTGGCCTTGCCTGTACTTCTGCGGCAGGCTGTTTCTGGCTCCGCCGGTCCGGGAATTCCCGAGGGACGTTGTTGCCGGGGCGGACGAGATCGCAGCCGATGCCGAGTTCCCCTCTGATAACCCTGACAGTGGCGTGGACTCTGGTGAGTACGCGCTGGTTTCGGGGCCCGCCTGAATGATGTTGTCCGCATGACGTCTTCGCCCGCTGTTCAGATCGCGCCACGACGACAGCGCAGCCTTGCGCAGCGCGTCATGTCAAGTGGCCTGTGGTCCGTCGTGGGGCGGATGGGGGCGATGGGCTGTTTCATCACCGCCACCGCGATTCTGTCGAATCGTCTGGGCAGCGAGGGTCTGGGCCGGTTTGCACTGTTGTGGGCGCTGGCGACGTCACTGTCGGCGATTGTCGCCGGCAGTTTTGGAACCGCGGTCCTGCGGATCATCAAACGGATTCAGGCCTGTCACCCCGCTGCCTCGGTCACACACGTGTTGTGGGCGGCCTGCTGCGGAATGGCCGTCGGCCTGACCGTGTTGTCGTTGTCGGGATACTTCGTCGCCGTGACGTGGCGGGATTCGCTGCAACTCGCAGATCTAGCGTGCCAGTTTGCTCCGCAGATCATCGGCTGGTCGGTTGCTGCCACACTGACCGTTGTGATCTCAGATGTCTTGCGGGCCACCGATCGGTTCTTTCTCGCATCGGTGCTCAGTGGCCGCAATGGATCGCTCGTCGACAACGGTCTGTTCCTGATCCTGCTCGCCACCAACGCGCTGACGAGCGAGATTTCACTCGAACAGGTCGTGCACTGGCGACTGATCGCCGTGTCGGTGGCGGTGTTTGCCGCTGTGGCGGGCTGCCTGTGGGATCTGCAAACGCGCCCGCATGTCGCGCCTTCGGTGCCCATGGCAGCCGACATGACTCCGACGCCGATTGGCACTGCAGCGACCAGTACCGTGGCCGCGACAAGGGTTGCCGCCATTGGTGCGGACACAATGGAGCCGCCACTGACCTTCGTCGCAGCGATCAAGTGTCTGACCGGCATGATTATTCCGCTGTCGATTGTCGAGGCGGCTGG
>JBGSIP010000181.1:0-6507 GCA_041742495.1 Planctomycetaceae bacterium | reverse complement strand
CCCTTCACGGGGCGTCGGCCCGTCAGCGGCCCCGCCGGCGTGTCCCGAGGGGTGTCACTGCTCGCGGAGAAAAGGCCCGCAGTCTCTATGGTGCAGCGTGACCCGAACGCCCCGGCGGACGATCTCGATTGCGCCGCCGCGCTGCGGTTGGCACCGGTCGCGCTCGTCATCGTTGATCGCCAACTGCGCTGTCATCAAATCACCGACCACTTTCGGGTGCTGCTGGATCTGCCCCTGGAACAGTCCGCTGCCAACCCGCACTCGCAGTGGCCGATCCTCACCTCGCTGATCTCCGGCCCCATGGGCGAGCGGCTCGCCGCCCATTTCGAGACCTGTTTTGCCTCTGCGGAACCGGTAAACCAAATTGCCTTTGCGGCCGCGACGGCTCGCGGTCAGCCTGTCCGCGAGTGGCAATTCTCCTGCCAGCCCGTGATGTCGCCAGCCGGGGATGTTGTCGGAGCCAGTGGAGTCGTTGTCGACGTCACGGCCAGCGTCCAGACAGCGCGAGAACTCGCAGCCAGCGAGAGACGGTTTCGCGGGACATTTGAAGATGCCGCCATCGGGATTGCACACGTCGGGCTCGACGGCAAGTTCCTGCGGGTCAACGATCGTCTGTGCAATCTGCTCGGATACTCCCGGGATGAACTGATCTGTCTGACCTTTCAGGACATCACCCATCCGGATGACCTGGACTACGATCTGCAACTGGTCGATGAAGTGCTCCGGGGGGAACGCCCCAACTACTCGCTCGAAAAGCGGTACCGGCACCAGCGCGGCCACGACGTGTGGAACAATCTCACGGTCTCGTTGTTGCGGACCACAACGGGAGCGCCGGACTATTTTATCGCCTTTATCGAAGACATCTCGGCCCGTAAAACCGTCGAACATGATTTGCTCGTCAGTGAAGAACGGCTGGCCCGGATTGCCGAGTCGAGCACCGCTGTCTTCTGGATGACTCAGCACTCGCCGGAACAAGTGCTCTACGTCAGCCCCGCCTTTGAGAAGGTGTGGGGCCGCGCGGCCGCGGACATCTACGCCGATCCACGTCTATGGGTTCAAACGATTCACCCGGATGATCGCGAACGCATTCGGCGGACCTTCGAACACTGGCTTGTCGCACCGCTGGAACGCACGTATTCCGTCGAGTACCGCGTGGTCCGGCCCGATGAGTCGTTGGTCTGGATTGCCGACAAAGGGAGTGTCATCCTCACGCCAGATGGCCGCCTCGATCGCATCATGGGCGTCGCGCACGACATCACCGCCAGCAAACTCGATGCGCTCCGTATCGCCAGTTCTGAGCACCAGTTAAGAACGTTTCTCGACAGTGCCCCGACCGCGATGGGACTTGTCCAGGTTCCTCCGGACAACTCCGACATCCTGCACGTGGTTGATAACGCTGCCACAGAGAAGTTCTTCCACGTTCCCCGCGGAGCACTGGCGAATCGCTGGGCCCATCGGGAACTGGGCGTCGCCCGCGACACGCTCGAACTGTGGCTCGAAAACTACCGTACCGCTCAGCGGACCGGTGCTCCGACGCAGTTTCTCGCACCTTACCATTTGCCCGTACCCGGCAAGCCCGATGAGACCGAGGTCCGCTGGCTTGCGGTGACCGTCGCATATGTGGGTCCCGGCGACGAACAGCGCGATCTGTTCTGCTACGTCAGTCTGGATGACACCCGCCGGATCCGCGCCGAAGAACAACTGCAGCGTCATCACGACACGTTCATGAACCTGGTGGAGAACGCGCCGTTTGGGCTGTATGTCATCGATTCCCAGTTCCGGTTCGATCGGATCAGTCGTGGTGCCAAAGCGGTCTTTTCCGCCTTCGATCCCATCGTCGGCCGCGACCTCGCGGACGTCATGCGGGTCCTTTGGGCCGAACCGTTTGCCAACCACGTCATTGAGCGTTTCCGGCACACACTCGACACGGGTGAACCATACGAATCCACCGAATCCACCGAGCAACGCGGCAACATCGATTCGATCGAGTCCTACCATTGGCAGCTCGAACGTATCACCATGCCAAACGGCAAGTTTGGTGTGGCCTGTTACTTCTACGAAACGACAAGGCTCAAGCGCGCCGAGACCGCGCTGCGGCAGCACGAACAGCGGCAGTCCCTGCTGCTTGAATTGCTCCACACAGTCCGCGCCACAAGTGATGAAGACGAAATGTGGCGGGCAGCGGCGACGGCGTTGGGCACGTTTCTCAAGGTTCACCGAGTGGGCTTTGTCAACGTGCTCGACGGTGAACGCCTGCAGTTTGGTGCCAGTTGGACGGATGGCAGCCTTCCTCCCCTCACAGGAGATCTGGTCACCCCCAATATCCGCGGGACTTACTTGCAGTACGCACGGACTGGCCACACCGTGGCCGTAGCCGACGTCACGCTCGACCCGCGCACCGCCGACTCAGGCTTTGCTGAATTGGGCGTGCGGGCGATCATTGGAGCCCCGATCATGCGCTCCGGTCGCTGGGTGGCCAGCATGTACGTGCACCACCGCACGCCACACGCCTGGACCGACGACGATGTTGCCTTGGTCCGCAAGGTTGCCGATCAGACCTGGGATGCCGTTGAACGAACCCGCTTTGTTCAGGCGCTCGAACTCAGCGAAGGGCAACTCCGCATGGCCACTGAACTGGCCAACGTGGGCGTCATTACCAGCGACTACCTCGCCAACAACATGACGTTCGACGATGTCGCCGGCAAACTGTACGACCTCCCTTCACGACAGCCTCTGGACCGCGAACAGGTCCATGCGCGCATCCATCCCGAGGACTATGCGCGGTTCATGGACCACTTGGGCAGCGTCCTCTCACAGGCCTCCCCCGGCACCCTCTCCACCTCGTACCGCGTAGTTCACACCAGCGGAGAGGTCCGCTGGCTGAGCATTTGCAAGCGGGTTTACTTCGAGGACATCGCAGGCGAGCATTGCGCTACGCACGCCGTGATTGCCGCTGCGGACGTCACCGAACACCGTATGCACGAAGCCACACTCGAAGCGGCCAGATTGCAGGCCGAAGCCGCCAACCGCGCCCGGGGTGAATTTCTCGCCAACATGAGCCACGAAATCCGCACCCCAATGACCGCCATCCTCGGCTATGCGGATCTACTCGCCAGCAACTTGCACAATGAGGACGACATCCAATACGTCAACACCATTCGGCGTAACGGTCGGTTCCTTGTCGAAATCATTAACGACATTCTCGATCTCTCGAAAATCGACGCCGGCAAGGTCGAAATCGACAACCAGCGGATCGCCCCGGAGGTCGTCGTCGCCGATGCCGTCTCGCTGATGAATGTGCGAGCGGAGGAGAAACGTTTGGATCTGCAGGTGGACTTTACCGGCCCGCTCCCCAAACGTATTGAGACGGACGTCAAACGGCTGCGACAAATTCTGCTCAACCTCTTGGGCAACGCCATCAAGTTCACCGACCGCGGAAGCGTGCGACTGAGTGTCAACTACAACGCCGCCGAGAATCGCATCGAGTTCACGATCTCAGACACCGGCATTGGAATGGCGGAAGAATTTCTCGGGAGACTCTTCGACCCGTTCACCCAGGCAGACGCCTCCGTCACGCGGACATTCGGGGGAACCGGCCTTGGATTGGCTATCAGTCGCCGCTTGGCACTCATGCTTGGCGGAGACATCCGCGCGGCCAGCCAACTCGGGCAAGGGAGCCAGTTCACACTTTCCATTTCCCCCGGACCGGTGGCCAACACCGAGTTTGTACAACCCAGCATTCTCACCACCACCCCGGACGCTCCGCCGGCCGCGACTCAACTTCACGGTCACTATCTCATCGTGGATGACCGCCACGAGATTCGTTTTCTGGCCCAGCGTTTCATTTCGCAAGCGGGTGGCGAGACTGCCGTTGCCAGCAACGGACTCGAAGCCCTGACGGCTGTGGAAGAGGCTCTGACAGCTGGCAGGCCCTTCCACGCCATTCTGATGGACATGCAAATGCCCATCATGGACGGTTTCGCCGCTGTCAGCGAATTGCGTCGCCGCGGCGTCGAGATTCCTATCATCGCGCTCACGGCCAACGCCATGGATGGCGATGCCGACGCCTGCCTCGACGCCGGCTGCGACGCGTTCATCGCCAAACCGATCGACCGCCAACTGCTCATCCAAACTCTCGACGAACTCACGTAACGGCAGGCTTCTCCAGAGAATCGCGTCGTTGCGCTTGCACTGAGGTCATCTCTCAACGTTGTGCTCTCGGTGTGATCAAGCTAGTCTCTGGTTAGGACGCCATAGCACTTCTCTGCCGCTCCTCTCCTGTTGTTCGCAAGACGCGCTGTTTGTGATCGCTGTCAGCCGAATTACCGCCAGCCCCTGGAGATGCGTCGCATGGGACCGATCGTAAATTCCGGTGATCGCAACGATCCCGCCAACTACGTCTCGTTTGAGAGTTACGCGACCAACGCAAGTCACGTGCTGACTCTTGAGGCCTTGGTCTTCGCCTGGAATCGTGCCCATCCGGATGACCCGGTAAACGGCAACGGGATGATGGCCAACTCGGGCTACAACCCGATTACGCGAAGCCCGTCATCCTCGGCAAATCCTGCCTCAGCATCGGACGATGGCTGCGGCATGACGCGGGTGTTCGCAGCACTCCAGTTAGTAGGCGGTGGAATCGAGCTCATCATCGGGGGAGGTGCTTTGTTAGCTCCCGAACCCACGGTGACCAAGGTCATCGGTGCGGTCGCACTCGTCCACGGGTTCGATACGGTGCAGGCCTCAGTTCGAACCATCGCAACGTGCCAGCGAACATCGACGTTTACCCAGCAGGGCGCAGCGGCAACCGCCGAAGGACTTGGAGCCTCTCCAGCCACGGCGCAGACGATCGGAATGGTCACCGACGTAACGATTGGAGTGGGATCGACGTTTGGCGTGGGCTTGCTGAGTCGGGCTCCTGCCGCATCGGGCCAGTTGGTTCACCTCACCAACGCCACTTCGGCCGATGCGATTCGCGCGTCGCAGACTCTCGGGTTGGGGCGATCCACAATTTACGCCGGCCCAGAATCCCTCGCGAACGCGCGCGGCTGGAGCATCTTGTGGCGAACCGGTCGAAGCGCAAGCACCATGTCAGAGGCGATTCTTCTGCCCAGCGCGGCCAATAGCTCGTTCTTGGTTGTTAAACCAATTGGGGCATTCTCGGGCTGGCAGGCCATCAACGGAACCGTGTTCTCCGCGGGTACGGGTTCATTCAATTTGGCCACCGGTGCGTTCACACGTACAGGAGCTGCCACCAATCAGATTGCCGTGTATGCCATTGACACCGCCATCATGGCGACTGTCCGCGCCCCGGGATACGTGGCTCCGTAACGAGTGGACGTCCTTCGTCGGCAGGAATTTTCGATGCTCGACCCTGCCGCCGCTTGGACTTTTCACAGCAGCACGCGGCTCACACAGTGGTACGGACACGCACGCCTGCTGGCTGACTACGTCATCGGTCAATGGACGTGCGTCGCTCGTCACTCTGGTCAGCTCGTGTGGCAGTCGCACTTCTGGCGACCCAATACCATCTGCGGAGTTGACTCCGGCGTGATTGTGGCGACAGAAATGCGCTCCGACGGCCCTTGGACAATGTCGTTTGGTTGCTATGGAATCTCACTTCAGTCGGGGCAAATCGTCTGGGTCTCCCATCGCTGTGGCATCGCCGGATTCATTCTCAAATGGCTCGATGCAGTTCCCGGCTTTACCAACGAGCTTCGTGACTCCCCTCATCATGTCGATTCCGGTCGAGTTTTCTGCGAGAGCGGCCGCATCCTTGATATTCAAACGGGAAAGTTGCTGACCAAAGCAGCCAAACCGTCCGCAGGCGATGGGCGGCCGCGGCGGATTGACCAAGCATTTTATCAATACGCCCAGAATCCTGCGGAATGTGGCTTCCCGATGGGCAACGGCGTGTCGCTACGTCAAACAGCCACAGGGGCGGCCAATACGGAACACAGGTCGCCAATCTTCCTGGCCGAGAACGCTTCGGGAGACCGTCAATGGTCCTTCGCAACGGCCGCACTCGGCCGCTCGCTGAGAGGCAACTACTATTCCTATCGACTCGCACCGCCCTACTTGTATTTCCTGGTTCATGACGAGCCTCACCCGACCACACCGTCCACGGGCACAGACAGCACAATTCCCCAGTGTACGCGGTGGTTTCTCGTCACGCTCGACTTGCAGACGGGTCAGGTTGTTCAAGATTTTCCCCTCAGCGAAGACCTGTTTGCCGAATGCCGAATTGAAGATCTCGATGCTCAGGGACTGCTCATCGGAAGATCCGACAACTCGTGGCAGTATTTCCGGCGCATCGGAAGTGCCGCCAATTGAGTTCAATGCGATTCTGCGATGCGCGGGCATCATCTCCTGAACCGATCAATCGAGAAATGTGAACCCCGCTCGGAGACTGATTCCGTTCCCAGTCATCGGTCCGCAGCCTCGCCCGCTTCGCGCCGTGGAAGCTTTCATAGCACGTGGTACAGAATTCAGGGTCAGGTCATCACGGCT